>JBGVFL010000046.1:0-9527 GCA_045120995.1 Candidatus Onthoplasma sp.
AAAAACCCACACAATGTGGGCTTTATTTTTAGTCTATTCCTTTCATTGTTAATGAAATTCTTTTCTTTTGTAAGTCAACAGCAAGCACTTTAACTTTAACCTTTTCACCAACCTTTAAAACATCACTAGGATGAGAAATAAACGCATTTGAAATTTGAGAAATATGTACCAATCCATCTTGGTGAACACCAATATCAACAAACGCACCAAAGTCAATAACATTTCTAACAACACCGTCTAAAACCATTTCTGGTTTCAAGTCTTCCATTGATAAAATGTCACTTCTAAGTTCTGGGAGTGGCATATCTTCACGAATATCTCTACCTGGTTTTAAAAGTTCTTTAACGATATCTTGCAGTGTTGGAACACCAACACCAATTTCTTCCGCCACCTTATTTTCACCCTTTTGGTCAATTAAACTAGGAAGCATATTTAGTTCGCCACGTTTAATGTGTTCTTCAGTTAATCCAAACAATGCCAAAAGTTTGTTAACAGCATCATAACTTTCAGGGTGAACGGCTGTGTTATCAAGAATGTTAGTTCCATCAGTAATTCTTAAGAAACCAGCACACTGTTCAAAAGCCTTAGGTCCCATTTTCTTAACTTTCATAAGCTCTGTTCTATCGTTAATATGTTTTACTTGACTTCTATAATCTACAATATTTTCAGCAAGACTATTTGAAATTCCTGAAACATAAGAAAGCAAACTAACTGATGCTGTGTTAAGGTCAACACCTACACTGTTAACACAGTCTTCAACAGTATTTCCCAACACTTCATTTAAACGGTTTTGTGGCATATCGTGTTGATATTGTCCAACACCGATTGACTTAACATCAATTTTAATAAGTTCAGCAAGCGGGTCTTGCAATCTTCTTGCAATTGAAACTGCACTACGTAAGTTAACATCATAATTTGGGAATTCTTTTGCTGCAAGTTTTGATGCAGAGTAAACTGACGCTCCTGCTTCATTTACCATTGCATAGCTCACTTTTCTATCCAATGTTTTAATCATATCAGCAACAATAATTTCACTTTCTTTACTTGCCGTTCCATTACCAATTGCAATAATATCAACATTGTTTTTCTTAATCATTTTACTAAGAGTTTCTTTTGCTTCATCTACTTTATTTCTTGGTGGAGTTGGGTATACAACAGTAGTATCTAACACATCCCCTTTTGTGTCAATAACTGCAATTTTACAACCATGGGCGTAACCTGGGTCATAACCCATAATAACATTATTTTTAAGTGGTGCTTGAAGCAACAATGGTTTTAAGTTTACTTCAAACATTTTAATTGCTTGTTCGTTTGCAACGTCTGTTAATGTTGACCTACATTCTCTCTCAAGCGATGGGAATAAAAGTCTATCATAACTATCTTTTATTGTGTCTAAGATAATTTGGTCTGTAAATTCATTTTCTTTCTTATAAACTTTTTCAATTTCAGTTAAAGTTAATTTTTCATTAATTTCAACATTAACCTTTAAGCAGTCTTCTTTTTCACCACGATTAAGCGCCAAAATTCTATGGCTAGGAAGTTTTGCAACTTCACCTTTAAAGTCTTTATAGTTTTCATAGGTTTTATTTTCATCTGTTTCTTCAACCCATGTTGCAGTGATTTGAGCTTTTTTAGCAATAATTTCACGAAGAACTTTCCTTAAATTTGCATCATCACTTATGCGTTCAGCAATAATATCTTTTGCTCCAGCAATTGCTTCTTCTGCAGATGCAACACCTTTTTCTTCGTCTATGTATTGAACAGCAATATTTTCAATAGGTTCAGTAACTTCTTGCGCTTGAATAATATCGGCAAGCGGTTCCAACCCTTTTGCAATAGCCACAGTTGCACGAGTTTTTCTCTTTGGTTTATATGGCCTATATATATCTTCAACTTCAGTGAGAGTTAAAGCGTTTGCAAGCGCTTTTTCAATCTCATCAGTCCATTTTTCTTGTTCTTTAATAACTTTTTCTACTTTTTCTTTTTCTTTATTTAAATTTCTTAAATAGTTTAATCTATCTGCGAATGCACGCAAAACTTCATCATCACAAGCACCGTGCATTTCTTTACGATAACGAGCAATGAATGGAATTGTGTTACCTTCATCAATTAGATCAATGATGTTTTGAGCATATGCTTCTTTTAAGTTAAATTCATATGCTAATTGTTGTTGTAATTCCATGCGATAAAATCCTTTTAATGTTTCTAGCAAACTACTTCAGTATAACAAATTTATTAAAAAACACAAACAATTTTAACCGCCTATTTAAAATTATTTTTGTTTGACTTAAAATTTTCTTTATGATAAAATTCGACAAGAAATTTAGGGGATACAAATGAGTTTGTTACAAAAAATAACAGCAAGAAAAACCGAGGATAAAACAGATAATTATTTTGATTTTTATTTAAAAGCACAAATTACCAATCTTAAAAACCAAATATATGATCTGTCGTTACTAAGACGTAAAGATCAAAAAAATTTAAGAATAGAAAAAGCTGAGTTTATTTTAAAAGAGTTGTCAGACATAGAAAAATTATATATTTCCTTTAACAGAGATTTATTAAAATTTAAAATATTACAAAATAAAAAAATTGAACAAAGTGAAGATTTAGAAGAAAGAATTTTTTTGATGACCGAAAAGAAACAATCTTTACGTAAAGAGTTTGAAAAAATTTATATAAACTTTAAACATATGGCAACCGGATTTGACGATATTCCAACAAAGACAATCTTATCTAAAATGCGTAAAACTTTTGATTTCGATAACAAAATCAAAAATCTTATTAATTCAAACACATAAACTTATAAACATTTTCTAATTTAAAATCACAATAAAAAAACAGACATCTGTCCGTTTTTTTATATACCTTTATACTTCTTAAAATAGTTCTCAATATCAGAGCGTAACAATTTATATTTATTAGATATTTTCCCTTCTTCAACATCGGTTAAACCCAAAGTCTTCCAAGTGTTGTATGAGGTTTTATTCTTCTTGTTTATATGAAAATAAATCTCATCAAACTCTTTAAATTTTTCTAAGCTTAAAATATATTTAACAAATGCATACACAACCCGTGTCATACGTGCACTTTCTTTAACAATAATATCACTGAAATAAAGAGTTCCGTCTTCTTTTATCATCATCTCCGCGTATCCAACACAATCTTTTTCTTTGAGCATTTTAATGAAAAACCGATTTTCTTTTTCCTGTCTATTATCCTTCCATATTTGAAAATTATTAACACTTATAGCATCTTCGCCATATATGGAGATTAGATATGTTTTCATAAATTCAAAACACTCTACAAACTCTTCATTGCTTAATGATTTTTTCAATTCAAAATTATAACTCATTGCCTTCCCTATTTTTTATCCTTATAGGTTTGATTCCTCTCTTTTGCATCTTTTTCATTCTGATTTAAAAGCTTGGTTTTGTTTTCTTTATTAACCTTACTCAAAATTGCAAATCGATTTTCACTTTGAACAAATTCTTGATAGTTCATTGTTGGGTCAAAACTATCAATTTTCATTGGTTGTTCATTTTCTGGATTATATCTAAACAAAGTTGTGTAACCACTTCTTACTGCATTGTTTGCGTGCTCCTGACTATGTTTCATATCGTAGCCATGATTAACACATGGAGCATATGCAATAATCACACTTGGCCCATCATATTTTTCGGCTTCAATAAACGCTTGCAAACATTGTTCAGGATTTGCCCCCATACTAACTTGAGCAACATAAACATCTTTATAAGTCATTAGCATACTTGCCAAATCTTTCTTCTTTGTTGTTTTTCCTGCCGAATTAAACTTGGCAACAGCACCCCTTGGAGTTGCCTTACTTGTTTGCCCGCCAGTGTTTGAATACACCTCAGTATCCAACACCAAAATATTTACATTTTCGCCACTAGCCACTACGTGATCAAGGCCACCAAAACCAATGTCGTAAGCCCAACCATCACCACCAAAAATCCAAACACTTGGACTAACAATTAGGTGCAGATTATTAAACAAATAAAGTTCATCATATCTTAAAATATGACCCTTTTGATATTGTTTTAACTTGATTGTTAATTCTTTATTATTTTCGTGATTTTCTGGATTTTTTAAGAAATTTTCGATAAATTCACTAATTTTTTTAGAAAATTTCATATTTTTTAAAGAATTTATAAAATTTTCTCTTTGATTTTTCCTTGCCATTGCAATGCCATAACCGAATTCAGCATTGTCTTCAAACAAGCTATTCGCCCAACTTGGACCAAATCCCTCTTTATCTTTCGCATACGGACAAATTGGATAAGTTCCTCCAAAAATTGAAGAACAACCTGTTGCATTTGCAATCAACATTCTATCTCCAAACAATTGTGTTGCAAGTTTTATATATGGCGTTTCACCACAACCTGCACATGCACCACTAAATTCAAAATAAGGCAATTTATATTGAACATCTTTAACAAATTTAACATCTGTTTTAAACTCTTTTATACCATTTGAAAATTCTTGGTTTTGAATTTCTTTCTCGATAATATTTTCGGATTTTTCCATAATAATAGCTTTTACAGGACAAACAGATGAGCACACGCCACAACCAGTACAGTCCAACGGACTAACCTGCTGACGATAATCTCCGCCACCGGTAAACAATTTTTTTGTTTCAAATGATTTTGGTCTCTTTTTGTTTTCATCAATAACTACAGGTCTAATTGCTGCGTGAGGACACATCATTGTGCATCTTCCACATTGAATACATTTTTCACTAATCCAATTTGGAAGCGCTTGAGCAATACCACGCTTTTCATATTTTGATGTGTTTGTTGGCATATGCCCTGCTTCATCAAATTTGCTTACCACAATATCATTACCATCTAATTGTGAAGTTGGTTTAATAATTTGATTATAATATACATCTTCAACATTGCAACAAATATGATTTTTTCCATTTGAAATTGTTAACTTAGCATTATCTAATTTCTTTATATTACCCTCAACACATTCAATTGCTTTTAAATTTGCTTTTACAATTTTCTCACCCTTCTTAGAATATGATTGTTCTATTGTTGATTTAATATTGTTTAAAGCAATATCATAAGGCAATAAGTTTGAAAGCTTAAACAATGCCGTTTGCATTATTGTATTAATCTTTCCCTTTAATCCGTTTTCATTTGCAATTCTATCCGCATCAACCAAATAAACTGAAATGTTTTTTAAACTAATATCAAGTTTCATTTTTTGTGGCATAATATCGTTTAAGGTTTCCACATCATAGTTTGTATTAATAATAAGTGTTCCGTTTTGTTTTAAACAATCTGTTATGTCATATTTTTTTATAAAACCTTCATTGTTACACATAACCAAATCAACTTGTGTTGCGTTAAAAGGAGCATCAATAGGAAGAAAATTTGCCCTCATATGTGAAATTGTTAAACTGCCAGACTTTTTACTATCATAGTCAAAATAACCTTGAACATAACTTGCTGTTTCTTTGCCCAAAATCTTTATTATATTTTTAACTGAACTAACACTTCCGTCGCTTCCCAAACCATAAACACGAATTGAGAAATCACTTAATGTGTCTTTAAATTTTTGTTCAACAGGCAAGCTTGTGTTTCTTACATCATCATAAATTCCAACTGTGAAAAACTCTTTTTTGTTTTCGTTCATATTTTCAAACACAGCAAGCGCCATATCTGGAGTAAACTCTTTTCCTCCAAGACCATAACAGCCAGAATATGTTTTAGCTTTTATGTTGTTCTTTTGCATAGCAGATAAAACAAAACTTGTTAATGTGTCAGTTCCGTTGGCATCAAGATTCCTTTCTAAAACAGTTATATTTTTAACACCTTTTGGAAGCAAACTAATAAATTTTTTCTCATCAAAAGGTTTTAGCATTCTAACTTTTATTATTCCAATCTTGCCATCATATTGCTTTTCAGCAAGCTTTAAAACATCTGCAGCAGTTCCCATTGCAACAACAACATTTTTCGCATTTTCGTTTCCAAAATATTCTATTGTTTCATAACTTCTTCCTGTTATTTCTTCTTGCTTATTTAGTGCCCAATTAAAGTCATTAATTGCATTTTTATATTTATTTAATGAAAGAACTCTATTTTGCATAAACACATCAGGATTTTGATTTGTTCCTGCACAATAAGGACTATCAACTCTCATTGATTTATTTCTAAATTCCGCAAACATTGTTGGGTTTACAATCTTCATTAAATCTTTCAATTCAGTTTGATAAATAGTGTTAAGTTCATGACTTGTTCTAAAACCATCAAAGAAGCATATGTATGGTATCCCTGATTTAACGCTTGCTAGTTCACAGGCAATTGCAAGATCGTTAACCTCTTGAACCGAAGAACAATTAACTATATTAAATCCTGTTTTTAAGCAGGCATAAACATCACTATAATCACAGAAAATATTTAATGCATGAGTTGCCAAACTTCTTGCTGCAACATAAAAAACAGTTGGCAGTCCTTCGCCAGCAATTTTATACATATTGGGAATCATTAACAATAAGCCTTGGCTAGAGGTAAATGTTGTTGTTTTGCTACCAGCCATTAAACTTCCGTGAACTGCACCAGCAACCCCCGCCTCACTTTGCATTTGCATAACTTTAACTTTATTGCCAAATATATTTTTTTTATCGTTGTGTGACCAAATATCAACATTCTCTGCCATTGGACTACTTGGCGTTATTGGATAAATGACCGCAAGATCGTTAAACATATACGCTATGTTTGAAGCCGCCTCATTTCCATCAATTGTAATTTTTTTCATTACTTCCCCTTTAATTTAATTAATGTACATTTATAATTTAAATCGAACTTATTTATTATAGTATAAAACAAGTTTAATTTTAAATCAAATGATTGAAAAAATTTTTAATAACTAGTATAATAAAAACAATGAGGTTTAAAGATGAGATATTTAATGATTGTTCAATATAACGGCTTGAATTATAGTGGATTTCAAAAACAAAAAAATGGAAATACCATTCAAGATTATTTAGAAAGAGCTCTCAAAACAATAACTAAGCAAGAACTTTCCTGCATTGGAAGCGGAAGAACAGATGCAAAAGTTTCGGCTTTTATACAACCCGTACATTTTGATATTGAAGAAACTATTGACACAAAGAAAGTTTTAAATTCACTCAACGGAATTCTACCAGAAGATATAAAGGTTTTATCTCTTATTGAAAGCAATTTACACGCAAGATTTGATGCAAAACAAAAAACTTATTGTTATAAAATGTATGTTTCAAATATTGATTTACCACTTTATAAGAATGCTTTAAGAATAAGTCCTAATTTAAATTTTAAAGCAATGAAATCCTTTCTTAAACTAATCAAGGGGACTCACGATTTTGCATCTTTTCGTTCCAGCGGAAGCGAAACAGAAACAAGTGTTAGAACTATTTATTCAGCAAAATTGAAAAAAGAAAACCAATATTTAAACTTCTATATAACAGGAAATGGTTTTCTTTATAAAATGGTTAGAAACATCGTTGGAACAATGTTAAAAATTGGTGAAGGAAAAATAAATTTAAAAGATATTAAGTCAACTCTTTTCACAACCTTTAAGGCAATTCACACAGCAAAACCCGATTTCCTTTATTTAATGAATGTTGAATATTAAAAAAAGACATCTTCAGATGCCTTTTTTTCTTTACGCTGTAGGAGAAACTTGATAGTCTAACAATGTTTCATATTCAACTTCAAAATCTGAATATTCAACTTTACCATAAGTAAAATAATTAACTACTTTCCTTGTTGTTGTTATTCCATATTGATTTGTTGTAATAGTGATTGTTTGAGATAACAAGTCACTTTCTTGATTTATTTCGTTTTCTATTTCATAAGTTGTGAACTTTAAATTACCATTTTCAGATTTATATTCTTTAAACATAATAGTTACAATATAATTAAACTCTTCATTAATTTCAGCTTTCAAAATATCGGCACTTTGAAAGAATTCAAACTTATTATCAACCATTTTTCCAAAATAAAACAAATCGGCAAATTCTCCATTTTGCAAACAAATATCAACAATGTGGCTACTGTTTTTTGTTTTCTGATAGCTATATTGATCTTTATTAATCACTTCAACTCCCGAGCTATCTTCACACAAAACATAATATGCACTATCTTCAAAGTTATTTGTTTCTGCGTATCTCTTTTGGAAATATATTTGTTGATCAAGTTCTGTTTTAAATAAGTACGTTTCGTAAGTTTCTAAAACCTCTTCTTCATCTTCAATGTATGAAACGAATGTTTCAACTTTCAAATTATTCCAAAACATTCCAGAAGTGTTCATTGATTTAGTGATTGCTTTGTTATAATATCTTGTTGCATCGTAAATATCAACAGAATTTTCAATCATTTCAACACTGTCCATTATTCTGTTATATTCTTGTTCACTAATCTTAATAACACTACACCCTGTCATTGTCAACATTCCAAAACAAGCTAAAGCGCCGATACCCAAACCTTTTAAAACTTTCTTATTATTTTCTTTCATTTTATTCCCCTCTATCTTTAATTTAGTTTAACCATATTTTTATAAAAAATCAAGCATATTTAATATTAAAAAATCTATCAAAACTATTGACAATTTGTTTTTTTTACCATATAATTAATTCGTATTGCTCGTTAGAGCGGTTTTTTCTGCCACACGGAAAGAATTGGTTCTAACAAAATTTAAGCCCGAACGCGAAATACGGCTTATAAAATAAAATTTTAAGGGAGAATATATTTAATGAAAACAATTATGGCTAATAAAGCTACAGTTGAAAAGAAATGGTATATCATTGATGCTGAAGGTAAAGTTTTAGGCCGTGTTGCTGCTGAAGCTGCTACACTACTTCGTGGTAAACATAAAGCTACTTTCACACCAAACGTAGACTGTGGTGACAATGTAATTATCTTAAACAGTGACAAATTAGTGTTAACTGGTAAAAAAGAAGAACAAAAATACTTCAAACGTTATTCTGGATTCACAAATGGTTTAAAATTAATCCAATATAAGAAAATGATGGCTGAACATAGTGATGTTGCTTTAATGAGAGCAATCAAAGGTATGCTTCCAAAGAACACTTTAGGAAAAGCTATGGCTACTCACTGCCACATTTATAAGGGTGCAACTCACAACAATCAAGCACAAAAACCAGAAGTTTGGAACGGAGGTAAAATCTAATGGAAGAAATCGTAGAAAAGAAAGTTAGAAAAACAACTGCTAAAAAAACAACTAAGGTTGCAAAAGCTCCTGAATTCTTAGGAACAGGAAGAAGAAAATGTTCAGTTGCTCGCGTTAGAGTTTCAACTGGAAGCGGAAAAATTGTAATCAACGATAAAACTATTGATGAATATTTTGATTTAGAAACTCTTAAAACAATCGTTCGTCAACCATTGGTTTTAACAGAAACTTTAAACACTGTTGATGTTGTTGTTAACATCTATGGTGGTGGAAAAGCTGGCCAAGCTGGTGCTATCCGTCACGGAATCACAAGAGCTCTTATCGAA
>JBGVFL010000047.1:0-3013 GCA_045120995.1 Candidatus Onthoplasma sp.
TGCAGAAAAAATCAAATAAAAAAGACAAAGCATACTATATTAAAAACTTTTTAGAAGATGTTAGAAGCACCATTTTCCGCCAAACACTATTTTCTGAATTTGAACTTTTTGCTCATGAGAGCATTGACAAGGAAATACCAATCACCTATGCAGACTTAAATAAAAAATATTTGGAATTAAATCAAAAATATTATGGAAAATCTTGTTATCTTCCAAAAGAAATTCAATACGAATGGGAACGAATTCCACATTTCTATAATGCTTATTACGTTTATTCTTACTCCACCGGTATGATAACAGCTATTACATTAGCTTATAAATTGTTAAACGAAAAAGATTTTAATAGAAAATATATTGAATTCCTTAAAAACGGAACAAACAAACCAGCAGTTGAAATATTAAAAGAAATTGGAGTTGATTTAACAACAGACGAACCATTTGAAACTGCGTTTAATTTTATTAATTCTCAATTAAATGAATATAAACTTCTTGTTAAATAATCTTACCTATCAAATATTAATCATTTAAGTTTCTGCAATAAATTTAAAATTATTGCAAAAACTAATTCAAAATGATATAATATAGGAGAAATTTAATGTTAGATAAAAAAACATCAAATGTTTTACGCATTTTAAATAAGATGACTGAAGGTTCAGCTTATAAAGTTGTTACGATTGATGAAATTTTATCTAACATAAGCCAAAAATCTCAATTTGATATAGAAACAATTAAACAAAGCATTGAGTTTCTTGAAAAGCAACAATATTTAAGCATTAAGTTTAGCGAAGAAAACACATACTGTTATTCTCTTATGCCAAAAGCTAGAATTTATTTAGAGCAAGAAACTCAAAAGGCTGTTATCAAAAAGACTTCTTCTAATATAATGATTTATGTCTATGTTATGTTATCAGCCTTTATTGGAACAATGCTCGCCCTGTTGATTTTCTTTTATCTAACTTTTTAAGGAAAAAATATGTTAACTTTCAAAGAAAAATATGTAATGGAATACGTTTATCAAAAATGCCAAGGCAAAAAGTCTTGTCTTATTTCGCCACGAGAAATAATATCTTTTGTTGCCGATAAATATGTTATTTCAACTGATGAGTTAGAAAAAATTATGACAAATTTAAGTTACGATAATTATATTGAACTTTTCAAATCAGATAAAAAAGGTAGTCCTGTTTTCTGCGTTTCTTTAAAGTTGAAAGGCGAAGGTTTTCATAGAGAACTAACAAACAATAAAAGAAATCTTTGGTGGGTTTTGGGAAGAACTTGCATTTTAGCAGTTATATCGACACTTATCGGTTGTTTAATAAGATTAATTTTCTTTTAAAGGTATATTATGGAATATAGAAAATTTGAATTAGTATCTAAATATAAACCAACAGGTGACCAACCTGAAGCAATAAAAGCCCTTGTTGAAGGAATTAATGATGGTTTATCTGCTCAAGTTTTAAAAGGTGTAACAGGAAGCGGAAAAACATTCACAATGGCCAATATTATTGCTCAAACAAATCGTCCCACTCTTGTGCTTGCTCATAATAAAACACTTGCAGCTCAATTATGTAATGAGTTTAGAGAGTTTTTCCCAAATAATAGAGTGGAATTTTTTGTTTCTTATTACGATTATTATCAACCAGAAGCTTATATTGTTTCTAGCGATACATACATAGAAAAAGATATGAGTGTTAATGATGAGATTGATAAACTTCGCCATAGTGCGACCAGCAGTCTTTTAGAGAGAAGCGACACTATTGTTGTAGCGTCAGTTTCCTGCATATATGGCTTGGGAGCTCCAAAAGAATATTACGATTTACATATTTCTTTGCGTGTTGGTGACAAACTCTCTCGTGAAGAATTAATACATAGATTAATAAATATTCAATATTCAAGAAATGAAATTGACTTCACCCGTTCAACATTTAGAGCTAGAGGTGATGTTGTTGATATTTTCCCTGCTGATAGCAGCGAATTTGCAGTTAGAGTTGAATTTTTTGATGATGAAATTGAAAATATAAGTGAATTTAATGTTACAACCGGGAAAGTTTTAAATAAGCTAAAACATTGTGCAATATTTCCTGCAAGCCACTATGCAGTTGGAAGTGAAAAACTTCATTCTGCAATAGCCCAAATTCGTGAAGATGCAATAAAACAAGAAGATTTCTTTACAAAAGAGAACAAATATATTGAAGCTCAAAGAATTAGAGAAAGAACAAACTACGACCTTGAAATGATGCAAGAAATGGGTTATTGTTCAGGAATTGAAAACTATTCAAGATATTTTGATGGCAGACTTCCAGGCGAACCACCTTATACATTACTTGACTACTTCCCAAACGGCTTTTTATTATTTGTTGATGAAAGCCACATTACTTTACCACAAGTTCGCGGTATGTTCAATGGCGATAGAGCTAGAAAAACAAGCTTAGTTGATTATGGATTTAGACTTCCAAGCGCTTATGATAACCGCCCACTAAATTTTGAAGAATTTAATTCAAGAATAGGCCAAACAATTTATGTTTCAGCAACACCAAACGACTATGAAATTAATTTGTCTGGACAAGTTGTTGAGCAAGTTATTCGTCCAACCTATCTTTTAGACCCTGAAATTGAAGTTAGACCAAGTAATGGTCAGGTTGACAATCTATATGATGAAATTAAAAAGAATATTGAAAAACACGGTAAAGTTTTAGTTACAACGCTAACAAAGAAAATGGCTGAAGATTTAACAGGTTACTTTAACGAAAATGGAATTAGAGTAAAATACTTACATAGCGATATTGACACGCTCGAACGCGTTAAAATAATAAACGAACTTCGTTCAGATGAATTTGATGTTTTAGTTGGTATAAACTTACTACGTGAAGGTTTGGATTTGCCTGAAGTTACTCTTGTTGCAATTTTAGATGCAGATAAGGAAGGTTTTTTAAGATCCTCAACCTCTCTTATTCAAACTATTGGACGCGCTGCACGTAATAGTGAAAGCAAGGTTATTATGTATGCAGATAAAATA
>JBGVFL010000048.1:0-15256 GCA_045120995.1 Candidatus Onthoplasma sp.
TGAAATAACCAGTGTTTTCACCTTTTCCCGACTTTAAAACGAAGTATTTGTATTCTTCTTCAACAAAAGAATCAACAACTTCACCAACAATTCCAGAATCTGTCATAACCTTATCGCCAACTTTAAGATCTTCTCTCATTTGACCTAATTCAGCGTTGAATTTTTTCTTTTTCATAAAGCTAATTACAAATAATGCAACTAAAAGAACAATTAAAACAATACATAAAACGATTTCCATATTTTCTCCCCTTCTACTTTATTATTATATCAAAGCAAAATTTTCAAGTCAATTTATTTTACACTTAATTTTAATTAAAATTTGTATTATTTTTTAAAAATTTTATATTATTTTATCGCTTTTATTCCATAACGCTCATAAAATTCTTTTTTAAACTCTAGAAAACGATCGTTATTTATTGCATCTCTCATATTTTCCATCATTTTAAGTGTAAATCTAATGTTATGCAAACTCAATAATCTTCCCGCAAGCATTTCATTACATTTAACAAGATGATGCAAGTATGCTTTTGTGTGATTTTTACAACAATAACAATCACATTCCTCATCTAAAGTTGAGAAATCTTCCTTATATTTAGCGTTTTTTAAAACAACTTTTCCTTTACTCGTCATTGCAAGACCATTTCTTGCCACTCTTGTTTGAAGAACACAGTCAAACATATCAATCCCACGTTCAACCGCTTCAAAAATATAATCTGGAGTGCCAACACCCATTAAATATCTTGGCATATTTTCAGGATATTTCCCTTTCATTACATCTAGCATTTCAACAAATTGTTCTGGACTTTCACCAACCGACAATCCGCCAATAGCTATTCCGCATTTAGCATATTTTTTTGTTTCTTCAAGGCTTTTTAACCTTAAATCTGGATAAAAATTTCCTTGAACAATTGGGAAAAGCATTTGTTTTGGATTTTTTTGTGCTTCGTAACAGCGTTTGAGCCAATCAAGCGTTCTATTCATTGCCTTTTCAGCCTGTTTATGTGTTACGCCAGGCTCTGTGCATTCATCAAAAGCCATTATAATGTCTGCGCCTAAATTATTTTCAATTTCTATTGCCTTTTCAGGTGAGATAAACATTTTTTCACCGCTTAAGTGATTTCTAAATTCAACGCCATCGTCAGTAACCTTTCTAATACCCGACAAAGAGAATACTTGAAAACCACCGCTATCCGTTAGCATTGGTCGATTAAAGTTCATAAATTTGTGAAGGCCACCCGCCTTTTTAACAAGTTCGTCACCAGGTCGAATATGCAAATGATATGTGTTGGCCAAAATTATTTGCGCACCCAAATCATACAAATCATCACTAGTGAGAGATTTTACTGTTGCAAGTGTTCCAACGGGCATAAAAATAGGTGTGTAAATATCACCATGCGGTGTGTGCAACACCCCAGTTCTCACTCCACTATTTTTATCAATATGTATTACTTCGTAAGTAAAATTTTCTTTCATTGTTTATTCCTTAATTTCTTTTTTCTTTTTGATGTTTATAAATATTCCTATAACAGCGCTTATCATTAAACAAAATTCTAATATAGCGCCAAAATAACTAGTTATTATTACCATATAAATAACATTTAATAAGTTTCTAACCATTGCACCAACTTTAACAAATACAACGTTTTTAAAAATCATACCTACCAAATATGTAAGTATTGCAAACATTGGCAACAAAGATATTGGACCAGCCCAAGTAAAAATAGTGCTAATAATTATTGCTATCATTGCAATAACAACAGCGATAATTGTATATTTTTCTTTTTTACATTTTTCCAAAATATATGAAGCAACTAAAAAAGCAGCGTCTACAAAAATTACAACCGATCCAGTTATTGCTCCCAAGCAAAAATAGTGAACAGCAACTAAAATATCAGAAAATAATAATAGTAAGATTAATCCAATTTTCTTTTTTTGTAGCATTGAGCCAACGTAAAAAACATCGGCCATTCCAATAAAAATTTGTGATAAAATATACATATCTGCTCCTATTGAATAAACATAGCATCACCGAAAGAGAAAAAGCGATAACTATTTTCAACTGCGGTTTCGTATAAATCCATTGTGTTTTCATATCCAGCAAATGCACTAACCAACATAATCAATGTGCTCTTTGGTAGGTGAAAATTTGTGATTAAAGCATCAACCACTTTAAATTTATATGGCGGATATATGAAAATATTTGTGTCATCATCATCTTCTGTAAGTGGCATACCTTTTCTTGCGCAACTCTCAAGCGTTCTAACACTTGTTGTTCCAACTGCAATAACGCGCCTATTTTCAATTTTTGCCTTATTAATTTTCTCTGCAACTTCCTTTGAAATTCTATAATGTTCAGTATGCATATCGTGTTTTGTGATATCTTCTTCTTTGCAAGGGCGGAAAGTTCCAAGACCAACATCAAGGGTAACTTCTAATATTTCAACCCCCATATCTTGTATTTCTTTTAACAATTCCTTCGTAAAGTGCAAGCCTGCTGTTGGTGCTGCAGAACTGCCATCAATTTTGTTATAAACTGTTTGATAACGTTCTTTATCTTTAAGTTTTTCGTGAATGTAATGCGGAAGTGGCATACTTCCCACTCTATCTAAAATATCTTCCAAAAGTCCGTTGTGAATGAAGCGAACAACACGATTTCCATTATCTAACACTTCCAAAAGTTCGCATTTTAATTCTTCACTTATGGTTAAAATCATACCAACTTTAACTCTTTTTGCAGGTTTCATTAAAACTTCAAAATCGGTTAAGTTTCTTCGTTTTAATAATAACACTTCAATTTCGGCACCTGTATCTTTTTTTGCCATAAGTCTTGCCGGCATAACACGAGTGTTATTAACAACCAAAACATCACCCTTTCTTAAAAAGGTTTTAATGTCTTTAAAAGTTCTGTGATATGTGTCCTTGTTTTTTCTATCAAACACTAAAAGTCTACTTTCATCTCTCTTTTCAAGTGGTGTTTGAGCAATAAGTTCATTTGGAAGATGATAATCATAGGTTGATAATTTTGTGTAATTAATTGCCATTTTCTTCCTCACTTGTTTCGTCTAATCTTAAACACTTTGGAACAGGCAAGTTGAAATGTTCATACGCCAACTTTGTGACACATCTTCCCCTATTTGTTCTCACAACCATACCTAATTGCAATAAATACGGTTCAACAATGTCTTCAATAGTTGAAACTTCTTCGTTTGTTGTTGCGCTAAGAGTTTCAAGCCCAACTGGACCACCACCAAATTTTTCAATCATAGCCATAAGAACTCGTTTATCAACATAATCAAGCCCTTTAGAGTCTATATCCATAAGTTCCATTGCTTTTTTAGCATCTTCCGCTGTTATTTCGTTTTTATCTTCAACTTGAACAAAGTCACGAACTCGGCGAAGAAGTCTATTAGCAATACGAGGTGTTCCACGGCTTCTTCTAGCCATTTCAAGTGTTGCTTCTTCATCAATTGAAACACCTAAAATTCTTGCACTTCTCTTTAAGATTTGAGATATTTCTTCAACTGTGTAAAGTGCCAAACGACAGGATATTCCAAATCTATCACGTAGTGGACTAGACAAATTTCCGGCTTTTGTTGTTGCACCAATCAGTGTGAAGGGTTGAATTTTTAATCTCATACTTCTAGCACTAGGACCTTTTCCAACGATAAAATCAAGAGCATAATCTTCCATTGCAGGATATAAGATTTCTTCAACAGATTTGCTCATTCTATGAATTTCATCAATGAAAAGTACATCATTTGTTCCAAGATTAGTTAAAATTGCTGCTAAATCTGCTGCATTTTCAATGCTTGGACCACTTGTAATTTTAATTTGACTTCCAATTTCATTTGCGATGATATGGCTAAGGGTCGTCTTACCAAGCCCCGGTGGACCATATAATAAAACGTGGTCTAATGCTTCTTTTCTCTTTTTCGCAGCGGATATGAAAACTTTAAGATTAGATTTAATCTTCTCTTGCCCCACATATTCATCAAATGAAATAGGGCGAAGTTTGTTTTCAACTTCAACGTCACTCATATTTTTCGTGCTTGATATAAATCTGTCTCTCTCTTCCATTTTTGCTCCAATTAGTTTACTTTTCTTGCAAGAAAAGTAACAAAAGAAAAATATTTTTCTTTTATTGACTTGCGTCAATAATTAAATCATTTAGCAAATTGGTAAAACTCTAAGTACCCATATCGTGAAGAACTTTAGCAACAATTTGTTCGGCCGTGTCGTGCTTGGTCATAACTTCTTTTGCTTTCTTTGTTGCATCGTTTTTGCTTAAGCCTAAACTTGTTAAAACAATTAAAGCATCTTCAAGAGCTTTACTGTTTTCTTGCATTGCTGTGAACAGGTTGTCATTTGGAATGATATAGTCAAATGGTTTAATTTTGTCTTTAAGTTCTAAAATGATGCGTTCTGCCGTTTTCTTTCCAATTCCTTTGCAGTTTGCAATAACAGATGTGTCTTCATTGATAATACTATTAATAATTGCACTCATTCTCTCTGCACTTAAAATTCCAATTGCAGTTTTGCTTCCAACTCCACTAACAGTTATAAGTTGCAAGAAAAGGCGTTTTTCTTCAGGACTTTCAAAGCCATACAAACTCATTTCATCTTCTCTTACATGCAAATAAGTGTAAATCTTCACTTCTTCATCTAATCCTGGAAGATTTGCCATGCAACTATTAGTTACCATTATATTAAAACCAACACCACCGCATTCAACGGTGATGTTGTCGTAATCTTTATCTCTTAAAATACCTTTAATAAATCCTAACATAAATTCCCTTTTACATTGAATTATCACTCATAATTGAGTTGGTTTGGCTATGGCAAAGTGCCACAGCAAGTGCGTCTGCAGCATCATCAGGTTTTGGAACAGCGTTTAAGCCTAATATGCTTTTAACCATAAATTGAACTTGCTTTTTTTCTGCTCTACCATTACCCGTCAAAGCTTGTTTTATTTGAAGCGGTGTATATTCAAAAAGTCGGTCAACGAATTGCTTGCAGGCAACAATAAGAACTCCTCTAGCTTCCGCCACTGGAATTGCAGTTGTTGTGTTTGTATTAAAGAACAATTCTTCAAATGCAACTTCATCAGGCTTAAAGGTTTCCATAAGTTCGATTGCTGCTTGATAAATTGTATGCAATCTTTGACTTATTGGCATATTCTTTGGAGTTGTTATAACACCATAATCAACGACTTTAGAGCCTTGAGTTTCAATCACACCATAACCAATAATGTTATAACCCGGGTCAATGCCTAAAATTCGCATTTTTTACCACCTTTTAGGCAATTGATTGAAGTTGAGTTAAAAGTGAATTAACGCTTCCATACAATTGACCAAACTTTTGATTATCTTCTTCAACTTTATTTCGCTTTATGTTATAATCTGAAATCAATAATTCAATTTTTTCTAAAATTGTTTTAATTATTTTAACTTGTTGTTTATATCCCTTAATAATCATTGAATCTGTGTCTTCAGTGACAGTTGATTTAAATTCTTTACAAAGCCCACTAACGGTATGTTTATATTCACTTTTTAATCCAGCACATTCTTGCAATGCTGTTCCATACTTCTTACAATTATTATTAAAATTATTGTTTACCAAATTAACTTCGAGCGTAATGTTTCTTATTCTTGATCTGTTTTTATTAATTGTGTTTGCTCTATCTGCTTTTTTAACGCTTGCAATCAAACTGGTTAACGCATTTAAATCGTTTTTAAAGTCAATCATTTGTTCATAGAAACCACTCAACTCAATTCTGCTTTCTTCAGCCACCAACAAAGAAGAATTATATAAAGAATATAATGCTGATAATTTACTTCTATTGTCGTTAAGATCTTTTATTATTTCTAGTTGTCTATTCTCCATCTTCTTCCTCTAAGTTATGAATGACGTCAACAACGTCATCGTTATCATCTAGTTTCTCAAGCATTTTGTTAAATGATTCAAGTTGTTTTTCGTTTAATTGTGCGTAATTTGAAGGAATCATTTCAACACCTGAACTTAAAATTGTGTATCCAGCATTTTCAAACTCAGTTACCATATTATTAACAGCATTTGCATTTGGTTCAGTGTATACAGTGAAAACTTCATCATCTTCACAGTCAACAGCATCAAGATTAATTGCCATTTCCATTGCTGCATCAGTATCAAACTTTTCATTCTTTTCAAGAACAACAACCCCCTTATTGTCAAACATATAACTTACGCAACCGCTTGTTCCTAAACTTCCACCATACTTATCGAAAGCATATTTGATATCAGAACTTGTTCTATTGTTATTGTCTGTTAAACATTTAACAATAACAGCAACGCCACCAATTCCGTAGCCTTCATATGTTTGTTCAACAAAGTTAGACATATCAACTTCGCTGTTTTTCTTGATTACACTGTTAATTCTATCGTTTGGCATATTATATTGTCTTGCCTTTGCTATTGCCATTTTAAGCTTAGAGTTAGAGTCTACATTTGAGCCCCCTTCTTTAACAGCAACCATAATTTCTCTACCAATTTTAGTGAAAATCTTACTTCTTTCTGCATCTGATTTTCCTTTTCTTGCTTTTATATTATTCCATTTACTATGTCCGCTCATTTTTATTTCACCTCTCCTATTTTTTGCATTATTATACTTCCAGCAACACCAGCGTTTAAACTTTCAACTTGTGGCATCATTGGAATTGAAACTGTTTTGTTAGCAAGTTTAAGAAATCTATCACTAACACCCTGACCTTCATTGCCAACTATAACAGCAACTTTATTTTTTGATGGTTTGATTGAATTGACATTTTCTCCATTCATATCTGCCACCATAAGCACATCTGCAATTTTGTTTTTATTTTTTTGAATCTCTTCAAAACTGCAAATATGTAGTCTTGCGCTCATAATAAGCCCTGCTGAACTACGAATTACTTTTTCGCTATATGGATCAGCACCTTCAACTAAATAGATATCATTAAAACCAAAAGCTATTGCTGAACGAACTAGTGTTCCAACATTTCCAGGATCTTGAAGATTGTCTAAGATCAAAGAATTTCCAATCGAAGCAATACCATAATCTTTCACTTTACAAATGCAAATTATATCTTGATTTGTTTTTGTTGTTGCAAGTGAACTAAGCATCTTTTCACTCACAACTTCAATGTTTGGAAACCCTTTTAAGTTTTTGTCACTAGTGAGTGTTATAACAATTTCAATGTCGCTATTTAATAAATCATAGCAAAACTTATTGCCTTCAACCATAAATAATTTGTTTTCTCGCCTATATTTTTTGTCTTTTAAATTTTTGATATCTGCATTAGTTATATTCATAACTAAATTATAACAAACCGCTTAAAATAAGTCAATTAAATGAGATATGTATGGACTAATTTAATAAAAAAGAACTCATAATTGAGTTCTCTTTATAATTATTTTACTAAAGCTTTTTTTGCAGTTTCAACAAGTTTTGTGAATGCATTTGCATCAGTTGCAGCAATGTCTGCTAAAACTTTTCTGTTAAGTTCAACGTTAGCTTTGTTTAATCCATTGATGAATTGGCTATAGCTGATTCCGTTAGTTCTACAAGCTGCGTTAATACGAGTGATCCAAAGAGATCTCATATCACGTTTCTTTAACTTACGACCAACATAAGCATATTGTCCAGATTTCATAACAGCTTCACGAGCAACTCTGTAAAGTTTTGATTTAGCTCCTCTATAACCTTTAGCTTGCTTTAAAATAGCTCTACGTTTTTTAACACCATTAACGGCACGTTTAATTCTCATCTTTCGCCTCCTACATCATAGCCTTGATGTTTCTTTCGTATGACTTAGAAACAATAGCAGCTTTCTTTAAATTTCTTTTTCTTTTTCTTGTTTTCTTTGTTAAAATGTGGTTTTTACCGTCACGTGCACGTTTAACTTTACCTGTTCCAGTAATGCTAAAACGTTTAGCAACAGCTTTTTTAGTTTTCATTTTTGGCATAATTTATTCTCCTCTAAATTGTATATATTTTTTGTAAAATCAGATTCTTGTTTTAGATTATTTTTTGTTTGTTATTGGAGCCAAGAACATAAAAATATTTCTGCCTTGAACTTCAGGCTTTTTATCAACTTGACCAACACTAGCGCATAATTCAGCAAATTTATTCATATTATCAATTCCAATTTGAGGACGAATTTGAATTCTTCCTTTCATTCTAATGCTAACCTTAACTTTGCTTCCATCTGCTAAGAATTTACAAACTTGTTTTGCTTTAATTTCAAGATCGTGATCATCAATATTCATTGACAATCTCATTTCTTTAGTTTCAGCTTGTTTTTGATTTTTCTTTTGTTCTTTAAGTTTTTTCATTTCATCAAACTTAAATTTGCTGTAATCCATAATTTTGCATACTGGTGGTTTAGCTTCTGGAGCCATAAGCACAAGATCTAAATCATAGTCTTCAGCAATTTCGAGCGCTTTTGCACTGCTCATAATTCCAAGTTGTTCCGAATTTGGGCCAATTAAACGGACTTCTTGTAAAACAATTTGTTCATTTTTTAGTGTTTCTTTCAAATTTCCTCCTAAAAACAAAAAATGAGTTCTAAAAGCAAAGAACCCACCCCAAAAAATTAGATATATAATAATCGTAATTTTAAGACCATTGTCGCGCAATTGCTTCAAGGTGAGAAGTGGAACTCCTACTTTTACGATTAAATACTAACACAATAGAACTACAATGTCAAGTGTTTTATTAAAATATTTCAACTTTTCTTCATTCTCAAAATAGAAAACGCTAACAAGTATTCACTTGGATAATATGATATTAAGCATATTACTCTTAACACAAATGAACTTTTGCCAAAAACATTAAATAATAGAACTAAATCTGAGATGAAAAACAAAATACTAGCAATCAAAATTATAATATTTAATGTTGATTTTTCTCTTAAAAGATTCGATGTTGCTTTACCCACCATAAACGAAATTACCAGTGCATATGCTGAACATAAGATTTTGGTTGCAACATCTAGGTGATTAAAAATTGGAAGAAATAATATTACACACAAACCAACAGAAAAAATTACTAAACCAAAAATTAAATCTTTCCATTTAAATTGAACTATTTTGCAATATGAAATGAAATAAAATATATGCCCGATTCCAAATAGAATTCCCCCAACTATAAATTGAATTTCAAGCAATATATCACCCAAACAGGCAAAACACAAACCCAAAAATAGTAAATATGCAGATAAGCTTTTTTCTTTTTTAATATTAAGAAGATAAATCAAATTGATAAAGCCTATAACGACAAACAAAAGGCTTGCAATTGTTTTTGTTATTAGTCCTCCTTCTAATATAAATAGAATGTCGGCAATAATAACAAGCGTTGCCATTACAATATTAAATATATTAATTTTTTTCATTAGTTACCTACTCCTTTATTAAGTAGTAAACGTTTTGAAGTGCTTTAGCTGTCATTAATTTAGGAACAGGATACAATGGATTTGCTTCTTTAGCTGCAACCTTAGCTAGTTCCGGAATGTCTTTCTCCTCAATGCAATCAATTCTGTTTGGAATTCCCATATTTTTGTTCATTGTTTCAATTTTTTCTATAACAAGTTTTGCTGCTGCTTCTTTTGTTGTGTTTTCATCACATAATCCGGTAAATTTTGCAATTTTATATAACTTGTTATAAACAGACTCGTTATAAACCTTTAGCATTTTAGGCAAAATTATTGCATTTGCTAAACCATGTTGAATGTTATATTTGCCACCCAATGAATGCGCTACAGCGTGAACGTAACCAACATAAGATTTTGAGAATGCTAAACCAGCTTGATATGAAGCTTTCATCAATCTTTTTCTTGCTTGTAAATTTTCCCCATCATTGTATGAATTTTCTAAATTTTCAAATATTAACTTAATTGCTGTAAGAGCATTTCTCCTTGTTGAAGCGCTAGTGCTTCTTCCAATATATGCTTCAATAGCGTGAGTTAATGCGTCCATACCTGTTGTTGCTGTTGTATTTTTAGGTAAGCCCAATGTTAATTTAGGATCAAGCAATGCATAATTAGGAATTAAATCAAAATCATTAATAACAAACTTATGATGAGTTTTGCTATCTGTTATAACGGCTGACAATGTTGTTTCACTTCCTGTTCCCGCCGTTGTTGGTATTGCAAACAACATTGGCAACATTCTGTTAACTTTTAAAAGGCCTTTCATATCTTTCAATTCTTTATGAGGACATGCAATTCTTGCACCAATACCCTTAGCACAATCAATAACTGAACCTCCACCTAAAGCAATCAAACATTGGCAATTATTTTTTTTGTATGTTTCAACACCGTTTTCAATGTTGTCGGTTGTTGGATTTACACTTACATCATTAAAAATTGTCAAACCAACACCATTGTTTTTTAGCGCATTTTCAAGATTTTCAGTTAAACCCAATTCTTTTATTCTTTTTCCTGTTACAATCATAATATTATCGTAACCATTTTCATCTAAAACTCTTAAAATTTCGTCATATGTTAGCAACATTTCTGGCTCTCTATATGGCAAAAATGGCATAAAAACCCTAAGTATTATTTGATAAATTCTACAATAAGCTTTACTAAATATATTCATAAATCCACCTATATTTTTAATTTAATAAAATTTATAATTAAAGTCAAGAAATTATATTTAAATTAGCTAAATATAAAAAAAATAAGGCTAAAGGCCTTATCTTTTTAACTTTTTCATATGTTCATAATATTCTTTTCCATTTGACTTAAATTCTTCAAAAAGTTCAGGTTTATTATACATTTCCGAATATACTTTACTTTGCAAAACACAGTCAAATTTATCAAGTTTTTTAACAAACTGCGCTTCTGGTGTTTTATTTTCTTCAAACTCTTCCCATAAAGCTAAAATTTCTGGCATTTCATATTGATCTGATATCCTTTTTACTCCAATATACTCTTTCTCATATTTCTCTTTTCTGGTTATGTTGTCTACCGGTGTAAAGTCTCCTGCATCAATTTCTCCAATTTCGTGATATGCTATCATTTTAAGAACCTTTAGTTCATCTAATTTTAAATCGTTTTTGCTCATAAGTTCTAATGCTAGCATTATCATTGAATAACAATGTTCCGCATCACTTTCAGTTCTATTTGGAACTTCTCTTATAGTCCAACCTCGCCTTAAGAGATTTTTCATTTTAAACACTTCATCAAATAATTTTGCCATATTTAACCTCCATTAAAGATTGTTAGCCCAAAGTTTTATTGTTTATTTTATTTAACAATTCATTTTCAAAGTCTTCATAAGTCATTGAAACAGTATCTTTGCTTCCTCTAGCACGAACAGCAACTGAGCCTTCCGCCATTTCCTTATCTCCAAGGACTAAAACATAAGGAGATTTAGTCATAACAGCGTTTCTTATTTTCTTTCCAACACTTTCGTTAGATAAATCAACTTCTACTCTAACACCTTTGCTTAAAAGCTTAGATTGAACTTGTTTTGCGTAATCATTATTATTGTCACTCACTGTAATAATTTGAACTTGAGTTGGAGAAAGCCAACAAGGGAATGCTCCAGCATATTTTTCAATTAAATATGCCAAAGTTCTTTCGTAACAACCTATACTTGTTCTATGAATTATATAAGGATTTTTCTTAGTTCCATCTTTATCTGTATATTCCATTCCAAATTTTTCTGCTAATAATTGGTCAATTTGAATTGTAATTAATGTATCTTCCTTGCCCCAAACATTTCTAATTTGAATGTCAAGTTTTGGTCCATAGAATGCAGCTTCACCCACACCAATTTCATATGGTATTTCAAGATTATCAAGAATATTTTTCATAATACCTTGAGCTTCTTCCCATTGTTCATTTGTTCCAATATATTTTGCTCTATTTTCTGGATCCCATTGACTGAAACGATAAGACGCATCTTCATACAATCCAAGAGTTTTAAGCATATAAATTGCCAACTCTAAACAATTTTTAAACTCTTCTTCAAGTTGATCTGGTGTACACATTAAGTGACCTTCACTAATTGTGAATTGACGAACACGAATAAGGCCGTGCATTTCACCACTATCTTCATTTCTAAATAAAGTTGAAGTTTCGTTATAACGAAGTGGCAAATCTTTATAAGATCTTGCTTGGTTTAAATATGCTTGATATTGGAACGGACAAGTCATTGGACGGAGCGCAAAAACTTCTTTATCCTTTTCTTCATCTCCAAGAACAAACATACCATCTTTATAGTGATCCCAGTGACCTGAAATCTTATATAAGTCGCTTTTTGCCATAAATGGAGTTTTTGTTAATAACCAACCACGTTTTTGTTCTTCATCTTCAACAAAACGTTGCAATAATTGGACAATTCTAGCTCCTTTTGGAAGCAAGATTGGCAAGCCTTGACCAATATAGTCAACAGTTGTAAAAAGACCCAATTCTCTACCTAATTTATTGTGATCACGTTTAAGTGCTTCTTCCATTTGATTAATGTAATTTTTAAGGTCATTTTTATCTAAGAAACCGAAAACATAAACTCTTGTTAACATCTTATTCTTTTCGCTTCCACGCCAATAAGCACCACTTGCTCTATTTATTTTGAAAGCAAAACCACGCAAAAATTTAGTGTTTTCAACGTGTGGACCACGACAAAGATCCATAAAATCTTCACCTGTTTTGTATGCAGTTATTATTTCGCCATCAGGAAGTTCATTGATAAGTTCAACCTTATAAGGTTCATCTTTAAATAATTCAAGCGCTTCCGCTTTGCTAACTTCAATGCGCACAAAATCCTCATTTTTATTAATGATTTCACGCATTTTGTCTTCAATTTTACTAAAATCTTCTGGACTAATTGAAACATTATCAAAATCATAGTAAAAACCATTGTCAATTGCAGGACCTATTGCCAATTTAACGTTAGGATACAACTGTTTAATTGCTTTTGCCAAAATATGGCTCATACTATGACGATTCATTTCTTGTTTTTTGTTTAATTCTTCTAATTCTTCTTTTTCCATTTTATTCTCCTTTAATAATTTTTCTTTAAATACTTATTGAAATATCATAATCATTATCGTTTTCATCCAACTTATATCCATATTTTGATAAAAGTTTATTCTTATTTTTTATGTTTCCCCAAGACTCTGGATCACAATTAAATTTTAATGAATTAATATTTTGCTCTTTGCAATATTCAATTGTTTTATCTAATAATAATTTACTTTCCAAACCAATAGCGTGTTGTTTATCTGCAACAAACCAACAAAGTTCAGCAATTTTCTTTTCTTTACACATTGCAATCCACGAGAAAGCTATTAATTTATCATTCTTTTTCATTAGTCCTATTATTGAAGATTCATCTAAGTATGATAAAGGTTGTTTTTCTTTAAGAAAATCATATTCATAAGCAATTTTTTTCATTTCATTAAGAAATTGTTGGTTCTTTAAGACATCATCTCCCAATATGAATTCAAACTTATATTCTACACTCATTTCCTCTCCTTAATTTGTTTTAGCGCTGCAGCAAGTTGGTCTGGGCAACTGGTTGGCCTGAAACCACATTGAATTCCTTGAAGTTTTGTTATAACTTCATCAATTTTCATACCCTTTACAAGACTACTAATTCCTTTGGTGTTCCCATTGCAGCCGCCAATAAAAGTTACGTTTTCAATAATATTGTTATCATCAACATCGATGATTATTTGCCTAGAACACGTACCTTGCGTGTTATATATGTGTTGCATATAATCCCTCCTTCTCCTTTGTTTTATAATAAATTTTCTTCAATAATTTCTTTCATAGATTGATGTCCTTCAACCTTTTTATTCTTGCTTGAATTTCTTCATCTGTAAATTCTTCGGTGTGAGCTTGCGCATAATGTAAATTTATTTCATCTGCTTTTCTATAGAATGCTTTTCGAAGAGCCTGATTAAACTCACCAACATTTCCAAGTGTATTAATTAAGAAATCTATATCTTTGTGTTCAATTTCTCCTTTTTTAATACGTTCTTTTATACTATCAAGTTCTACAGCCTCATCAATTTTCTTTTGATCAGTGTGAAGCAGAATAAAATAATCTGAATCTCTCGATTTTTCACCACGTTTAATTTTTTCAATAACATCATCAGCTTGCTTTGAAAAGTTTCTCCTATTTTCTTGCATAAATTTTACTTCTGCCATAATACAAGCTTTTTCAATAGCATCTTCTCTTAACTCTTTCATTTACGCTCCTTAAAAAAATAAAAAATCCCTTGGACTATAATTCCAAGGGACGATTAAACTATAACCGCGGTTCCACCCTAATTAGTGCAAAAACACTCTCTTATTTTAGCAAGAATATCACTTGCGTTGACCTAATTGGTGGTTTCATTTATAAGTATGATGTGCAAATTCCAGCCAGCATGCACTCTCTCTTAACAGGGACTTATAACCTACTTGTCCAATCAATAGCCTATTAAACTATCAAAATTATATCATTAAACTATTTATATGTCAACCATTGAAATTAATTTTTAGAATAAATCTTTAACCTATTTGCAAAAACATTACTCAAAAAACTCACAGCCTCATTATCCTTGGTGGTTGTTAGATACACATCAACATAATTTGGACAAGAATTCAAAACATTTGTTATAAGATCAATTGCGGTGTTACATTCAGCAATCTTTTTCACTCTATCGTTCTTTGTTTTAATCTTATAAATCTTAAATTTATTGTTATCACAAACAACTTTCACTTTATAAACTTCGTTTTCCATTGCGTTTATTAAAAAGCGTATTATATCAATAAACGTATTGGAATTAAAGAGATTAATATTGTCGCTACTCAAATTTGCCAAATTTTTCCAGTGAACTCTGAGAGGAGACAATCTAAATTCTAAAAAACTATCAACAAAAAAGGTTTGATTAAATAAAATTATATCTTTAAGAGCGTTTTCATCTGTGTTTTTATCAAAAACAGCCAAAACCTTCACATACGCATTAAAAGCAAGAGCATCTCCTATTGGATTTTTAATTGTTTGTTTAAAAAAATCCACTTTATAAATGCATTCTATGTATTCAATTATTATTTCTCTTAAAATTTCTTCACAAATACCAACAAACTCTTTATCACAAGCGAATAAAAGGTAACAAAAATTATTGTCACAATACGTTGTTATGATAGTTTTACAAAAATCCATTCTATTTTTAATTTGAGTGTGTAAAAAATCTAGAATAACTTTATTCTCAACCCTTGTTGCTAGGGCAATTTCTCTCATATAT
>JBGVFL010000049.1:0-2171 GCA_045120995.1 Candidatus Onthoplasma sp.
GCATATCACGAACGCTTCCTTCTCCAGCTTTTGCTATTAATTGCAAACTTTTTTCATCGTACTTAACGCCCTTTTTATCAAAAACATTTTTTAGGTGATTAACTAAAATGTTTATTGGCAAAAGTT
This sequence comes from Candidatus Onthoplasma sp., assembly GCA_045120995.1. GTDB lineage: Bacteria > Bacillota > Clostridia > Christensenellales > UBA1242 > Onthoplasma. The sequence goes on from JBGVFL010000049.1 coordinate 127, forward strand.
TAAAATCAAATCTAGTGCAACGAGAGAGAATTGTTGCTGGCAGTTTGTGAATTTCAGTAGTTGCTAAAATAAAAATTATATGTTTTGGTGGTTCTTCCAAAGTTTTTAATAAAGCATTAAAAGCGCTTTCTGTTAACATATGAACTTCATCTATTATATAAACTTTATACTTACCAATAAGTGGAGAAAATTGAACTTTTTCTCTTAAATCACGAATTTCCTCAACCCTATTATTACTTGCCGCATCAATTTCAACTATATCTGTGTTTTGTTCACTAAGCGCAACACATTCTGCACACATTCCACAAGGATTTCCATCATTTGAATGAGTACAATTAACAGCTTTAGCAAATATCTTTGCTGTGCTTGTTTTTCCAGTTCCTCTTGGCCCACAAAATAAATATGCGTGTGTTAACTTATCGAATTTTATTTGGTTTTTTAAGGTTTTAACAATAAAATCTTGCCCAACAATTTCATCAAAGTTTTTTGGTCTAAATTCTCTGTATAACGCTAAATTCATTTTATTCTCCTTACATTTCAATTTCTGCTATTGCTCTTAATTTCTTTTTAATTGCTTGCAATATATTATCAACATTTTTAGTTGTTATATTGTTTTTTTCTGCAATTAAACTATAACTATCACCATTTAAAAACTGTTTTAAAATTTTAAATTGGTCTTCAGATAAAACTTCTTCAACCTTACTCATTAGCAATGTGTTTATTTCTTTATCAATAAAATTTTGCTCAACATTGCTGTTATCATCAACAATAACCAACTTTAAAACATTATCTTCATCACTTGCTGTTGAACCATCAAAATATTTTATTGGCAAATATGAGTTTAGTGGATTATTTTTCTTTCTGTTTGCATTTTTAACAGCATTTTGTAGTTGTCTATGAATACAAAGTGAGGCAAAAGCGCTAAAATTATTATTTTTATTGCTATCATAAATCCCTATTGCCTTATATAAGCCTATCATTCCTTCTTGAATTAAGTCGTCAAACTCAGCGCCAACCAAAAAATACTCACGAGATATTGCAGTAACTTTTGGTTTAAAATATTGCAAAAGTTGCTCCATTGATTCTTCATCGTGATTTCTTGCTTTTACTATTAATTCTTCAACAACTGATTCTGTCAATTATTTTCTCCTTTGTCTAACAACCTCATAAACAGATATAGCAGATGCGTTTGAAGCATTTAAACTATTAACAAATCCAAACATATCTAACGAAAGTGTTTCATCTGCTGTTTCTCTAACCAGTCTAGAAACGCCTTTACCTTCACTTCCAACAATTAGGGCGGTTGGATACGTAAAATCTGCTTCATATATCTTTTTATTTCCCGCCTCAAGTGCGTAAACCCACACTCCAGCTTGTTGAAGTTCTTTGATTGTTCTAGTTAAATTAACAACTTTAGCAACATTCATATGGACCACAGCTCCAGCACTTGTTCTATAAACTGTGTCTGTAACCTCACAAGCTCTGTTTTCAGCTATAATAACTCCGTGAACACCCGCACATTCACAAGTTCTAATAATTGCACCTAAATTATGAGGGTCGGTTATTCCATCTAAAATAACAATAAATGGTTTTTCACCCTTTCTTTCTGCTGTTCTTAAAATATCTTCAACATCACAATATTTAAATTCAGGAATATAAGCAACAACACCTTGGTTTTTAACTTTAATTTTCCTGTCAAATTCTTTCTTTTCTAAAACAATAGTTTTTATTCCCATTGCCCTTGCTTTATCTATAATTGAAACAATTTCCGCATTTTCACTATCAACAGCAACTATTTTTTCAATTTTAACACTTGCTCTTAATAATTCTCTAACAACATTTATTCCGTCTACTATCACAAAACTCTCCTTTTTATTCTAACACAACCTACCAACAACATAATTAGAAAACATTTCATCAAGTTTTTGTTTGTTATCGTTTAAATACCAATAACCTATTAGGGCCTCAAATTGAGTTGCCAAACTATATTCTTCCAATGTAGAATTCTTAGCTTTGTTGTTTGTGTGGGAATTTCTTGCCCTCAT
>JBGVFL010000050.1:0-14496 GCA_045120995.1 Candidatus Onthoplasma sp.
AATAGATGGTTATTGGGTGGTAATAGGAGGGGAAAAACAGAATGTGGTGCTTTTGAAGTTGTTTATATGGATAGGGTAAAACATCCTTATCGTGAAATAAAAAAAGCGACGAATGGTTGGGTTGTGAGTTTATCAACGCAAGTTCAAAGAGATGTTGCTCAAAGCAAAATTTTGAACTACTTAAATCCAGAATGGATAGTTGATGTTGTTATGATTAGTGGAAGAAAAGATAACTATTCAAATGGTGTTATAGACTATATATTAATAAAAAATGTTTTGGGTTCAATTAGTAAGATAGGTTTTAAGAGTTGTGATCAAGGAAGAGAAAAATTTCAAGGAACAAGTTTGGATTATGTTTGGTTTGATGAAGAACCTCCATATGATATTTATAGCGAATGTAGAATGCGTGTTTTAGATAATAATGGAGATTTATTTGCTACTATGACACCATTAAAAGGTATGACTTTTGTTTATGAAGATATTTATATGAATCAATATAATGATGATAATATTTGGTATGAATTTATGCAGTGGGATGATAATCCATATATAAGTGAGGAAGCAAAAAATGCAATGAAAACTAGTATGTCTCAAGATGAATTAAAATCTAGACAATTCGGTGAGTTTATGGATTGTGGTGGAAGAATTTATCCTGAGTTTGATGAAGAGATAAATGTTATTGAACCATTTGAAATTCCATATGAATGGCAAGACAAATTATCAATAGATCCTGGTCTAAAAAATCCGTTATCCTGCCATTGGTATGCAGTTGATTATGATGGAAATATTTATGTGGTTGCAGAACATTATGAAAAGGAAAAAGATATTGAATATCATAGCGAAAAGATATTTGAAATTAGTAATCAATTGCATTGGCATAGAAACAACAATGGAATGCTTGAAGCATTGATTGATAGTGCTGCAAATCAAACAACTTTAGCAAGCAGAAAAAGCGTTGCTGATTTATTTTATGATTATAACATTCTTGTTAACACTAATGTTAATAAGGATGTTTTTTCAGGGATTCAAAGAGTTAAATCTTATTTAAAAAATGCAATGGGTGAAAGCAAACTATTCATTTTTAACACTTGTAAAAACTTGATTAGAGAAATGAAAAGCTATCGATGGGGAAAAGGTGAAAGCCCGGTTAAAATTGATGACCATAGTGTTGATGAATTGAGATACTACATTATGTCTAGACCTGAAAATAAAAAGCCAAAAGAGATGAAAAGTATTGTTCAAATTGAAAAAGAAAGGTTGATTAGGAACTTAAAATTTAGGAAATAAGGAGTTGATGTGACATAGTTGAAAATAATTTAAATTTAGAAATGTTGAAAGCTGTAAAATCCTGTATAAAAGGGATAACAACAAAGGAAATTGTAACTGAATATGCAATAGATGAAGAAAGTGGAAAACTGAAGATTGTTAAACAAAAAATTAGTGAAAAAAATTTACCGCCTAATATAGACCTTTTAAAATTGATGTACCCGTATATTATTGAAGATAAGATTGATTATAACAAATTAACTGATGAAGAATTGGAAGAAGAAAAACAAAGATTATTAAAACAGTTGAAGGAGAAGGAAAGTGTTGATAGAAAGAATAAAAAACAAAATAAAGTGTGATGCTAGTGGTTGTGAAAACTTAAGCACATATCAAATTGTTAACAAACGATTTGTATTTGATGGAAGCGTTTATTTGTGTGATAAATGTATTAATGAATTATATGGTGAATTGGGGAAAATGATTGTGCCCAAAAGTGTTAAACCAATTTACAAAAAGGGAGGTAAAGATGAATAAATTAGAAAATGGTTTAGTTCAAGAAGTAATGGCTGATTTTCATAAGCGTAGAGATGAAAGAAGAAGTTTAGAAGCGCAATGGCAACTAAACATTAATTTTATGATGGGAAATCAATATAGTTATGTTTCGTCGAATGGTGGAATTAGGGAAGATGAAAAACGATATTTTTGGCAAGAAAAAGAAGTTTTTAATCATATTGCGCCAATTGTTGAAACTAGAATTTCAAAGATTTGTTCTAACACTCCTAGAGTGACAGTTGTTCCTGCAAGCAGTGATGAAAGTGATATTCAAAGTGCTAAGTTAAGCAAAGATATTTTAAATTCAGTTTCTAATAGATTAAATTTAGTTGATATTGAAAAAACAGCAACAACTTGGAGTGAGATTTGCGGAACTGTTTTTTATAAAGTAGTTTGGAACACAGATACCGGGAAAATGGTTGCAACAGACGAGTTGGGAAAAGCAATTAGAGAAGGTGATGTTGAAGTTCAGGTTGTTTCACCTTTTGAAATTTTTCCTGATAATTTATCTTGTGAAAGAATGGAAGATGTTAAAAGCATAATTCAAGCTAAAGCTGTTGAAATTGATGTTGTTAAATCGCTTTGGGGAGTTGATGTTGATAGCGAAAAAGTTAACGCTTTCACACTTGATAGCAACGTGGGAAATCTTGGTGGTTTGGGTTATGATGCACATATTAATAAAGTTGCAAATATTCAATTAAATAATCATTGTTTAATGATTGAAAGATATGTTAGGCCAACAAAAGAAAATCCAAGTGGAAGATTAACAATTGTTGCTGGTGGTAAATTGCTTTATGATGGTGATTTGCCATATGTAAATGATGAAATGGGAAACAGAACATTCCCATTTGTTAAACAAATTTCAAACTATTTGCCAGGAAGTTTTTTTGGAGTTAGCGTTGTTGATAGGTTAATACCTATTCAAAGAGCTTATAATGCTGTTAGAAATAGAAAACACGAATATTTCAATCGTGCGGTTATGAACGTTTTGGCTGTTGAAGATGGTAGCGTTGATACTGATGAATTGGAAATGGATGGCTTGTCACCTGGTAAAGTTTTAATTTATCGTCAAGGAAGTAAGATTCCGGAAATTATGCAAAATCCTAAGCAAACTTTAGAATTTGATTCTGAAGAAGAGAGACTTTTGTCTGAATTTAAAGTTGTTTCAGGTGTAAGCGATATGATGAGCGATAGCTATGCTAAATATACAAATATGTCTGGTGTTGCATTACAATTGTTGGCAGAACAAGATAACTCAAGATTATCCACTGCAATCGACAGCACAAAACTTGCGGTTAAAACTGTTGCAAAGTTTATTTTAAGATTATATAAGCAATATGCGGTTATTCCAAGACTTCTTAAAATTGCGGGAGATAGTGGCGAGATTCAAATGTATTATTGGGACCAAAATGAAATTTGTAGTGATGATGTTGTTTTTGATGCATCTAGCGATATAAATGAAACTCTAGCTCAAAGAAGAACAATGCTTATGGATTTAATAAAACAAGGACTAATGTTTGATGAAGATGGAAAATTCAGCCATAGCACAAGAAAAAAATGTTTGGATTTATTAGGCTTTGGATTAATGGAAGATGTTGTTGATTTAAACACTCTTCACATAAATAGAGCTAAAGATGAAAACTTAAATTTCAACAAAATTGAAATATTGCCAATCGATAATCATAAAATTCATATTGATGAGCATATTGCCTATTTATTGAGCAATGAGATCAAAAAGAAAAAGAATTATAAGGTGATTCAAGAAAGTTTATTGAAACACATAGAAGAGCATAAAAACTTATTAAAAAAAGAAGAGATTAAAGGAGAATAATTGATGAAAAATAATACTTTGGAACAACCTGAAATTAATATGGAGGGCTCCATTAATTTTGGTAAATTTAAAGATGCTGAAAGTTTATTAAAAGCATACAATAGTTTGGAAGCAGAATTTACCAAAAAGAGTCAAAGACTCTCAATGCTTGAAACTGAGAATGAGAAAACGTTAAATCAAATCTCAAAACAAGCAGAACAAGAGAAAAGAGTTGATGAATTTGTAACAAAATTTGAAATTGCTAAGCCTTTTAGCAGCGCACTAAAAGAAATCTTAGCTAAAGATGAAAGCATTGATATTAAAGATGAAACAATTAATCTCATCTCAAAAAATTACAAAACGGCTAAAGAGTTTTCTCAAGATGAAGAATTTTTGAATAATTACATATTTTCTAATCAAGAAATTAAAGATAAAATCGTTAAAGAATATTTATCTAAGGTCACTCAAAATTCTCCTATCAAAGTGGAAAATGGTGCTAGTTCAATAACTCTAACTCCGCCTAAGAAACCTACAACAATAAAAGAAGCAGGCAAATTGGCAAAATCAATTATCAAACAGAAATAAGGAGTAGAAAATGATAGACTTAACTAGTGCGCAAAACGCATTAAAAGATGCATATTTATCTGCTGCTAGCAACATCTTAAACACACAAACAAATCCTTTGTTTGCAAAGATTAAACAATCTTCAAGTGATGTTTATGGCAGACAAATTATTAAAGTTGCTCCAATTGGAATTAATGGTGGAATTGGTGCGGGAAGCGAAACAGGAGAACTTCCAAAAGCAAATGGAAATAATTACGTTCAATTTAAAACAACTTTAAAAAACTTATATGGAACATTAGAAATTAGTGATAAAGCAATTAGAGCAAGTGCCAACAACAATGGCGCTTTTGTTGACTTACTTTCAGCGGAAATGGAAGGTCTTTTAAATTCATCAAAATTCAACCTTGCAAGAATGCTTTATGGTGATGGCACAGGAGCAGTTGCAACAGTAACAGCTTATACTGATGGCGTTGTAACAGTAGATAATGTTAAAAATTTAATCGAAGGTATGGTTGTTGATGCCTACACAGCAGGAAACCTATCTCATTTTGGATTAAGAATTAAATATGTTGATAGAGTAAACAAAACTGTAACCTTCACATCAAACACTGCTGTTGCTGATGGTGATGTTTTATATGTTCAAGGAAGCAAAGGAAACGAAATTACAGGTATTGGAGCAATTTTCAATACTAGTGCAAATATCTATGGCTTATCTAGAACTGAAAATAAATGGTTAAACCCATATATTTCAACAACAACTCAAGAAGTTAGCGATAATGTTATTCAAACTGCTGTTGATTTCTTAGAAGAAAACAGTGGCTCTAACATTGATTTTATTTCTTGTGGTGCTGCTGTAAGAAGAGCTTATTTAGACTACCTTGCTTGTTATAGAAGAAATGTTGATGTTATAACATTGGAAAGTGGTCACAAAGCAATTAGCTTTAATGGTATTCCAATGGTAACAGATCGTTTTGTTGCTGATGACACAATGTATTTACTTGACACTTCAAAATTCACATTACATCAACTTTGTGATTGGGAATGGATTGAAGGAGAAGGCGGAAACATTCTTCGTCAAAAACCTGGTTATCCAGCCTACACTGCAACATTGGTTAAATATGCAGATTTAATTTGTGATCAACCAAATGGTCAAGCAAAAATTTCAGGAATTAAATCAACAATCACAAATCCATTTGTGTCTTAATTTTGGAGGTAATAATGAAAATTAGAATTTTGTTTGATGTGTATAACATAGCAAAAAGGTTAAAGAATATTGATAGAGATTATTATGTGGTTTATGACACATCTAAGCAACAATTTGAAATTCATAACTCTAATCAGGTGGGGTCAACTTATTGTTTAACCTTGCCATATAATCAATTAGATGAACGAGCGCTTAAGCTTGTTAGAAAAACACAGAGTGCTAATATTGAAGAAATATTAGAACAAATTGAAAACGACAATAAACATTTGGAAAGCACAGAGAAATCTTGTGCTTTTTCAAATATGTTTGAAACATTTGAACAAAATTTAGTTTAATCCAATTGATATTGGAAATGCTAAAAAATTTGGAGATAATAAATGAAAATTATAGATATTTTAATTGATAGTGCATTTTTATTGGGTTTAACTGATGATGCTAATGTTTTACAAACAACTACAGCTGAAACAGAACAAGAAGTTGTTAATCAAAATAAAAATGTTGCAAATTTGTTTAACCTTGTGAAATATTCAATCAGAGAATTATGTATGAACTATGTTCCTATTATAAAACAAATTAGTGTTGAAACAGAAGACAAAAAGTTTGCTGTTGGAACACTTGAAAATTTTATTAGAATTCAAAATGTGCAAAAGAATGGCGAAATGGTTAAATAAAAATCATTAATAGAAATGTGATTTTCGAAGAAAATGATATTTATGATGTTAAATATGAAACATATCCAACCATAAATAGTATGTTTGAAGATATTGATTTCTTGCAAAACTTTAGTCCTGATACTATTGTTTTGGGATTATGTGCCTACTATTCTTTGGCAAATGGAATGTTTACTGAATTTCAAGAGTTTCACGAAAAATACACCTCAAAAGCCGAAAGTTTGAAAAGTTTACATAATTTTAGACTTCCCACTAGGAGATGGCAATGAGAAAGAAAAAGATTGTTGAAATTAATCGATTTCACGATTTTAACAAAAACACAAATGGAGTTTTAACTCAAAAGTTTTATAACTATTTGCCAACACATAAACTTAAAAATTCAAAAGGAATAGGTTTGGCTTTATTTCCAAGAACAAAAACAAACAGAACAGAATATGAACTTGATATCGCTCAAACAGGACTAACTAGTGTTGAAGGAATATCTTACTTTAGGCAATATTTTAGTAGAAGTCAAGTTACAACACATAGGTTGCTAATTTACGGAGATGATAAAAAAGTTTATATTAACCAAATGATAGATGACTCTTTTGATTTATATTGGTTGTATGATTTAACATTTGATAGTGCGCCAATAGTTTTAACTTATAAAAAAGATGATGCAGATGCAGCAATCTTAGCTAGCAAAAATAAAATGGTGGTTTGGGAAACAAGTTATTCACCATACACCATTAATGATGTTCCTATAATAACAAGTATGTGTATGAATGATGGTGTGTTATTTTGCACAATTTCAGATCCAGCATTTAAAATTTGGTATGCAACAGATTTAGCCGCTGAAAACATTGGAAATATTTCGAATAATTCTGGATATATTTCGTTAGAAGACGAACTTGGATATGCTAGAAAAGTTTTAACATTCAACGAAGATGTTTATGTTTTTAGAGACTATGGAATTTCAAAAATTTCATTCATTAAAAATCAAATAAGTGTTAGTCAAGTTTATTTATCTAACACTAAAATTTATTCAAACACAGTGAGTGTGTGTGGTAATAACATTTTATTTATGACTAAAGATGGACTATATTCATTTAATGGTATTAAAGTTGTTAAAACCAAAGTAAATTTATTAGATGGTTTTGTTTTGGATAATGATGGCGCGGTTGCATCTTCTTTAGGTGAGAAATATTATCTTGCTATCAAATTAAACTATAAAGACAATAATATTTTAGATGATGAATTTATAAACAATTCTTTGATAATTTTAGATATTAACGATTTTAGTTATGAAGTTATAAGAGGGGTGGATATAAAGTCATTACTACCTGTTAAAACGGATATTTTTGAAAAAATGTTGGTTATTTTCAATAATGGACCTAAAAATAAAATTGGACAAATTATTGAAAAGAGCAAATTTATAAATGAAAATTTACACAAATTTTGGGAAAGTGGAAGCGTTGTTGATAATATGAACACTAAACTGTTTACTAAACTATTGATTAATGCAGATATGGGAGTGAAAATAACTTTAAAATACGATGATAAAAAGATGTTTTTAACTACTTATAAACAAGGTATTAATGAATTTGTTTTTAAACTATGCTGTAAAGATTTGAAAATTGAAGTCTCTTCAGAATCTGAAAGTGGGGAAGTTGAGACAATATCTTTAGAATATTATGAATATTAAGAAGAATAAAAAAGCTAAAAAAGTCGTTTTGCAACAAGACTCAAATTATTTAAGGAAAATTAATATTTTTTATCAATATTTGTGCTCTGAAAAAGAAATATTAATGCTTGAAGCCTATTCAAGAATTAAAAGGAGCAAAAATGAATTGGAAAAATCGTTTAACAAATTATAATTTTTGGATTTCTATTTTTAGTGCAGTGTTGCTTATTTTGCAAGCATTGAAAATTGAGTTTGATATTGCTTATGTTAATGAAATCTTTACTGCAGTTTTAGGTCTTTTGGTGGTAATTGGGATTATTAGTGATCCTACTCGAACAAGCGTAAAATCCAACGAAAGTTCTTCTGCTGTAAAAAATAAAAAAGAAGAAGTTCAAAATCAATCACAAAAAGTAGAAAAACCTGTTGAAGAAAATAAACTTCCCTTTAACAAAGAAAATGAAGTTGTTGATGCAGATTATAAAAGTGATTTACAGACTATTTTAGCAAATATATCAACAGACTTAGATAACAAAATGAAGGAATTAAAACAATTTAACTTAGAGACAGTTAATAAATTAATTAAAAATGAAAGCGAAAAAATATCATTCTTAAAAGAACAAGAGAAAGAAGAAACACAATCAAAAGAGGGAGAAACTTCACCGGCAGTCGCTGAAACAGGTAATCCATATTTTGATGTGATAAATTAAAAAAGAGCCCATATGGGCCCTTTTTTATTGGCTGGGGTAGTTGGATTCGAACCAACGCGTGACGGATTCAGAGACCGTTGCCTTACCGCTTGGCGATACCCCATTGGTAATAATTTTTTGCCTTCATATTTATATTATAACATATTTGTTTTATTTTGGCAAATTTAATCATATAAAATGTGCGTTGGCTTTGCTTGACAAATTTCAATAAAGGATTTATACTTTTGTTATGGAAAAGTTTATTAATCAAAAGAAAAATATTTTAGTTAACATTAACAAGGGTTATATTCGTCATTTTTTGACAACAATGAATTCATTGAGTGTGAATAATCCTAAAAGCCAATTTGATGTATATGTTATGCACAGCAATTTAGAAGATAGTGATAAGGAGTATATTAAAACAAAAATTGCTGATAACATTAATCCAATTTATGTTTATATGGATGAAAGTTTATTTAAAGGCGCGCCAACGGTTAAGCGTTATCCATATGAAATTTACTATAGAATTTTTGCACCAATAATGCTTCCAAAAGAACTTGATAGAGTTCTTTATATTGACTGCGATTTGGTAGTTCATAAAAATATTGATCCACTATATAATATGAGTTTCCAAGGAAACTATTTCATCGCTTGCACTCAAATTCGTGGATTTATGCAATGGTTCAATAGAGTTCGTCTTACTGTTGGTAAAGATTATACATATATTAACACAGGTGTTATGCTTATTAATTTGAAGGAATTAAGAGAAGTTATCAACATTGATGAAATTTTTAAATTTATAAGACGTAATGGCTGGAGAATGACATTGTATGATCAAGATGTTATTTTCAAGTTCTTTGGTAATAAAATAAGGCTTATCGATCCAAGAATTTATAATCTTTCAGATAGATTGATTATGTTCCACAATAAGTTTTATCATTCAAAATACAAAATTGATAAAGACTGGGTTGAAAATAATAATATGATAATTCACTATCTTGGAACAAATAAACCTTGGAAAGATAATTATAGAGGTATTTTGAAAGATTATTACACAAAATATAAAATGGATTAGGAATGCGAAGATTTCTTAAAATAGTTTTTAGTAGAATGACATTGGTTGCAATTGCTATAATTTTGCAACTTCTTGTTTCTACGACTTTGCCTTATATTTTACATTATTTTCACCCTGAAATTTTTAGTGAATGGTATGTTGTAATCGACGCTAGTATTAATATTTTAGGATTTATAATGTTGCTAGTTGTTATTAATTCAAAAATGATTGTTGAGGGAAAGTTAATTTGGGTAATACTGTTTTTAATGTTTCCGCTTTTGGGCATTGTTATTTATAGAATGTTCGTTTGGAATAAAGCTCCTAAAAGACATAGAAAATATTATGAAAGAGTTAAAGCTAAAGTTAAAGAAATCAACGAAAAAAGTGATGCTGAAGACAAAGAGTTAAAGCAGAAACTTGGCAAATATTATGGTCAATTTGAATATGTTTATAAAACAACAAATTTAAAAACTTACACCAACTCTAATATTAACTACTTAAATACAGGTGAGAAATTTTATGAGGAATTAATTAAAGAACTAAAGCGAGCAAAAAACTATATATTTATGGAATATTTCATTATTGAGCGTGGAACGATGTGGAACTCAATTTTAGATATTTTAAAAGATAAAGTTAAAGAAGGCGTTGAAGTTCGTGTGATGTATGATGATTTAGGAACAATTTATAAGCTTCCTAATAATTATCCTAAAAAATTGAAAAAAATGGGAATTGAATGTGTTAAATTTAACTCATTTGTTCCAATTATGTCGGCGCTTCATAACAATAGGGATCATAGAAAGATTACAATTGTTGACGGTAATGTTGGTTTTGTTAGTGGGCTTAATATTGCAGACGAATATATCAACGTTGTTCAAAAATTTGGTTATTGGAAGGACACTGGAGTTAAGATTACTGGTGAAGCAGTAAAGTCTCTCTTAATGATGTTCTTACAATTATACAATGTTCAAACTCAACAAAATGAAGCTTTTCAATTATATCTCAAAGATGTTGAACCGGTTGAGGGTAAGGGTTTTGTTTGCCCTTATGGAGATGGACCAAGGTATTTCGATGAAGATGATGTTGCTCAAAACGTATATCTAAATATGATAAATCAAGCTCAAAATTATATTTGGATTACAACTCCATATTTGATAGTTGATAATAGACTTTTAAATGCATTGTGTTCAGCAGCTAAGCGTGGAGTAGATGTTAGAATTATAACGCCTCACATTCCAGATAAAAAAATTATTTTTAGAATGACAAGGTCGAACTATAAGCCATTGCAAGAAGCTGGTGTTAAGATTTTTGAATATCAACAAGGGTTTATTCACTCAAAACAATTTTTGTGTGATGATGAAATTGCAATTGTTGGAACAATCAATTTAGATTATAGAAGTTTATTGCATCATTATGAATGTGGTGTGATAATGTATGATGTGGATTGCTTAACAGAAATTAAAAAAGATTTTGAAAACTTATTTAATGTTTCAATGGATATGAAAGATTTTAAAGTTAGCGCCTTTAATAGATTAATTTGTGCTATATTAAAAGCATTTACGCCAATGCTATAATAAAAACACTTGATTATTTCAAGTGTTTTTTTATTTAAGGGCTTTATCTAAAATTGACTTTTAACTCAAAAGGTGTTAATATCAAACAAATCTTTAAAGGAGCTAATTATGAATGTCGTTAAAAAATCAGAAGCGGTGACAAAAACACGACAATCCAATTTTGAGTTATTAAGAATAATATGTATGATATTTATTATTGCACATCATTTTTCTGTTCATTCATTGTTGCCAGAAGGTGTGTCTGAGATTAATAAGTTTATTCATGATGCATTTGCAATTGGCGGAAAAGTTGCTGTTAATGTTTTTGTTTTAATAAGTGGATATTTTATGATTAAATCAGAGTTTAAGATGAAAAAGATTATATCACTTATTTTTCAAACTTTATTTTATTCGTTTGCAATTTATTTAATTATGTGTGTTAGTGGATTTTACACTTTTAGTTTTAAAGAATCAATAAGTCATCTATTAGGGTTTTATAGTAAATATTGGTTTATGACAAACTATTTAATTTTATATGCAATTTCACCATTTTTAAATAAAATAATACATAATAGCTCAAAAAAATCATTAACTCTTTTATGTTTGTTTGCAATATTATTACAAACTCAAATTTTAAGAGTGGACCTTGGAAATTTAGTTTGGTTTTGCACTATTTATTTAATTGCGGGATATATTCGCATTTATCCAAATAGGTTAACCAATAATTTTACTTTTTCATTTGTTATAAGCAGTATTTTTTTTATTGAGATTTTACTTTGCTATACTTTACTGGGTATTAACCTTTGGGGTATGACAAATTTAATATGCTTAATATGGTCTATTACTTTATTTTGTACTTTTAAAAATATTAAAATTAAAAACAATAAAATAATAAATTTTATTTCTTCAATTACGCTAGGTATATATTTAATTCATGACAATTCTTTAATTCGTCCACTCTTATGGGGGAAATGGTTTAATGTAAATTATCATTCATTACATAATAATTTTTGGATTTTCGCCATTTGCTCTGTTGTTATAGTTTTTATTGTGTGTTCAATAATTGAAATTTTACGTTCTTTATTAGAAAAATTAATTGTAAACTCAATCCAAAAATCTTCAAAAAAGAAATTACAAAAAAGAACCTGATTTTCAGGTTCTTTTTACAATGCCAATGGTGGAACAAAAGAATATTTACTCGAATTTTTAAAGATTTTCAATTTCCTTAAAAAGTTCTTTATTGTTTTCTATTCTCCAAAGACCAAATTTGTCATTATAACTAGTATACAAACATTTAGGGGTATAAAAAGGATAATTAAAGCAATTCTTTTTAAACCTTTTAAGAAGTAATAAGTATACATTTTTATCATCTAGAATTAAACTATGACAAACTTTTCTCCATTCTTGAGATGTTTGCCAGCCGCTATATAAATCATTTAATTCGGGTGCTATATAGTTAATAATGCCTCCAATTCCAACTGCTTCGTTTTCGTTTCTATTTGGAGATGGATTTTCACATATAAGAATATGAAGAAATAGATGTTCAAGATAATCACAATATACAATATTTTCAGCAAGTTGCCATTCATATGGATTTTTCATAGCATAATTTTTATCTGCAAGCATTATTGCATGGTCTTCAAATTTATGATGAGATAAAAGACCTTCTTTTGTTCTTGATATCTTTTGATTTTTATTCCAAGATTTAGTCATGTAGTCAGATAAACCAATTCCATATTTCATTTGTAAATAACCACAATATTCAAGATACGTAAAATCTTTAATCTTATTATATTCTTCTAAATTCATAAAACTCCTTTTAATAAAAAATCGAACTCGTTATAGAATTCGATTTAAGTTGCCAATGGTGGACCCTCGGGGACTCGAACCCCGGACCCACTGATTAAGAGTCAGTTGCTCTACCAACTGAGCTAAGGGTCCATAAATTTCAAACATATTTATTTTAGCAAATTTGTTTTTTTATGTCAATAGTTTTAAAAAAGTTTTTTATTTTAGTTAATGCATCATAATTTTTAAATCTAACTCATAAAATATAGATATGAAAAAGATTGTTTTTACTGGTGGCGGAACACTGGGACATGTTATGCCAAATCTATATTTATTTGATGAGTTAAAAGATGACTTTGAATGTTTTTATATTGGCTCAAATGGAATAGAAAAAAATAAGGTTAAAGATAAAATGAATTATTATGAAATTCCTGCAATTAAACTAGTTCGTGGAAAGGTTTGGAAGAATTTTAAAATACCCTTTGTTTTAATTCAATCAATTTTAAAGGCAAAAAAGATTTTAAAACAAATTAAACCTGATGTTATTTTTAGTAAGGGAGGATATGTTTCACTTCCTGTTTGCATTGCTGCTAAAATGCTTAAAATTCCGATTGTTGCACACGAAAGCGATTATTCTTTTGGTCTTGCAAATAGAATAATCTTAAAATTGTGTAACAAAATGTGTGTAAACTTTAAGAACTTGGAAAATAAAAGCAAGAAAATAGTTTACACGGGACCAATTTTTAGTAGAATTTACGAAAATAAAGAAAGGGATTATTCAAAATTAAATATAGATAGGATAAAACCAACAATTTTGATTGTTTGTGGTTCTTTGGGAAGTAAAAAAATCAATGAGAATATGTTTGCGATACTCAAAGATTTATTAAAAGATTTTAACATTATTCACATAACAGGGAGTGGAAATAATACAATTAAATCATATGATAACTACAATGCCTTTGAAATAGTTGATGATATGGTGAATTTGTATAACATTGCAGATTTTGTTATTGGCAGAAGTGGGGCGGGTGTTACAGCCGAGTGTTTCTTTAAACAACTTCCAATGATTCTTATTCCACTTGAAAACAAAGCTACTCGTGGAGACCAACTTTTAAATGCAAAGTATTATAAAAATCTGGGAGTTGCGCAGATAATAAGAGAGCAAGAGCTAACACCAACTTTGATGTTAAAAGAAACATATAATTTTCACAAAAATCTTGGTGAGTATATCACTAAGTATAGTTCGTTAAAACAATCAAACGGGAAACAAAAGATTGTTGAATTAATTAAAAAGCAAGCAAACGAAAAATAGACATATTATGTCTATTTTTTTATTTCTTCATATATTTTTTCTGCAATTTCGAAAATCTTTTTACTTTCTTTTTCTGAGCAGGTTTTTAGTTTGATTTTCTTTGGTTTACCATAAACTTGCAAAAATGGTGGACCAATCCATTCGTGATAATCTGTATTTTCAAAAACTCCTTTAATAAGGCTTAAACTAGAGATTTTAACACTGGGGCAGAACAATTTAATAAAAAACTTAACTAGCCAATTAATTCCCTTAGGATAGTGATTTGTCATTTCAGTTAGAGTTAAGCCTGGGTGAACTGTTGAAAGATTAATATTTTCTTTTTTGCAAAGCTCCATTAGCGAATAAGTTAAAAATCTTTTTGCATTACCATAAACTT
>JBGVFL010000051.1:0-18488 GCA_045120995.1 Candidatus Onthoplasma sp.
AAAAAGCGAAAGTGTGTTACGTTCCCCAACACTTTCGCTTTTTGTCTGCTTTAATTTAGTTTGTAGGTGTGTGCTTGTCTGTCGGAGCGAAGCGACGACACTTGTATATGACAAGCACACGTCTAAATGCCATTTTCACTAATTTAATAACACAAAACAGTTACATCTGTAGATTTCCAAGACACAGGTCTATTTGTAGAACTCATACCAGTAGCAGAATAAATCCAGGTTTCGCCAGCACCTACACCATTTTGATTATCTATTGCTGTACCTACAACATTTCCACTAGCATCATATAGTGTGAATGTTATACTGACATAATCCATTGTTTTATTTGATGTGTTTTTAG
This sequence comes from Candidatus Onthoplasma sp., assembly GCA_045120995.1. GTDB lineage: Bacteria > Bacillota > Clostridia > Christensenellales > UBA1242 > Onthoplasma. Next base: position 350 of record JBGVFL010000051.1, read on the forward strand.
CAGAGCCAGTAATTGTTACATAATAATATCCTGCAAGTTCTTCAACTTGCATTGAAGATTGTTGAACAGGTTCGAGATCACTTGCTGATGGTTGTCCAATTCCTCCTAGCGGTGCAAATATCCATACCATACAAGCAATAAATACAAAAATTGATATAATACTTCCCCAAATTATTCCATTTTTCTTACGATTATCTTCATATGATGATGATTGAATTGGAGTAATTGGAGATGATGTAATATTAGAGGACGAATTATTGTGAACATTTGATTCTTCTTTGTTTATTGTATTTCCATCTATTCCTTTTATTTTCATCGAATTTGATAATGAATTTAGTGCTGTTATATGATATGTCCCATTTAAACTTAACTTATTTAAGTTTTTATTTCCAACATCTACAACTAGTAAATTATCACTGTATGAGAAGCCAGAATTTTCACTATACAATTTCGCATTACATTTTTCACACATACAAGTCATGCTTGCAGTAGAAAAACCTTGCTTAATCTCTAATAGCCAATGTGGGTCTTCGCCACAAAAAGGGCATTTTGTCAAACCTTTATCTATCTTTTTTTGTGGAAAACTACCAATAAATCCATCATATCTTTTAAAAGCCATATCAATTTTCTCCTTAGTATAATTTAAGTGTATCACAACAAGATGCAAAAACCATCTAAATTTCTCTTTTATATGTTTTTAACTCAATTTATGGTACAAATTAACTTTGTCTATAAAAAACCAATCACACAACCCTGTTCCAATATTTTAAAATAACACTAGTTTCAAACGACCTAGCTCTTAATGCAGTTCTTTTTTTGTTATTACATAATATCTTTTTCATAATTAATTTTATAAAATCTTTTAGTTTCAGGTGTAACCTTAATTTCATCTGCAATTTCAATATCTGCAACAGCTAAAATTTTATCACCATCTGCCAAAACTGGAATTTCATTTCTCATTCTCTGAGGAACTTTTTTATCAATAAAATATTCTTTTAATTTCTTAGTGCCACCAAGTCCTAAAGGAGAGAATGTGTCGCCTTCTTGCCTGAATCTCCAAATTGCATTTGCTGGCAATTTTTCAGCATCTACAATGTGTTGGTGAGATTTTGGCTCTGTTAAAACTTTGCTTGATGTTGAACGGATAATTCCATATCCATCAATCTTAAGTTTTCCACTTTGGAAAGGATATTCGCCAACATTATCTTTCTTTTTGATATAACCAATAACAATATAGTCATATTCTTTTAAAACTTTAACTTTAAATGGCAAACTAATAATATTTCCATTGTTGGCCTCAAGGGCAAAGTTTCTAACCATATTTATATGACGCCTTTCAAAATCTTGACGAGAGAACTTATCAAAAACTCTTTTTAGAATTCTGTTAACCAATGCCTCATCTTGATAGAAATAAGACAACGGAACTTTAACATATTCTTTTGTTTCAAGCATTGTGTTTGTGTCAATATGTGAATTAATAAAATCATCATCTTTAGAGCAAAGTTCAGCAAAGTTAACCAAACTTCTATCAGCTCCTTTAAAATGACGGCGCAATGCAGGCATAACGATATTTCTTAAATAATTTCTTGAATAAGTTGTATCTTTATTTGTTTCATCTTCAACATATTCTAAATTGAATTCATCAAGGTAAGCCATAATATTTTCTCTTGGAGTTGTTAAAAGTGGGCGAATATAAACCTCATCTCTAACAGGTTCCATTCCTCTAGCCCCATTCAAACCAGCACCTCTAAGAATATTTAATAAAACCGTTTCCGCTTGATCATACATATGGTGAGCTAAAGCAATTTTATCACAAACACCCTTTTGCATAACAGTTTCGAAAATACCATATCTAACTTTTCTTGCAGCTTGCTCAACAGTTAATTTCTCTTCTTTAGCAACTTTTAAAGCTTCACCTTTAAATTTGTATGCTCTAATTTTATGTTCCTTACAAAACTGCATAACAAATTCGGTGTCCAACGCGCTTGATTGACGAATTCCGTGGTCAACATTAATTGCAACAACCTCACAATCAAGTTCGTGCTTAATTGAATTTAAGTAGTGTAGAAGGCTAATGCTGTCTCTACCACCAGAGCAAGCAACACCAATAATTTCGCCAGATTTAATCATATTATGCTTTTTAATATAATCAATAACATTTTCCATAAACAGCCAACATCTCCTTGCCTTTATATATTGATTATATTATACAACAAAATGCAATTTTTGGCAATATCTTATACTCAATTTTATTTAAATTTATTTGAGGTAGGTTTTTGAAACCAAAACTGTCATATCATCTTTTGCAGACATTTGGTTTAATCTTAAAGCCTCACTCAATATTGTTTCAGCAATAGTTTGAGGATTTGTGCTTGCTAAGCCACTAATAAATTCAGTTAAATTTTCATATGTTTCAAACGCATCAACAATACCATCAGTAAACATTATAACAATATCTTTTGTTGAAATTGTTGTTTTATAAGTTGATGGAGTTATATTTTCAAGCGCGCCAATAGGAAGAGCCCCACCCTCAATCATTTCAATTTTAGAATCTCTTTTAATATATCCAACTGGAGCTCCAACTTTAATAAAGTCCACAATCTCTTTATCCAAATCCATTAAACAAACATCTAGCGTTGCATATGTTTCTTGATTATTAATGGCTAAAAGTTTGTTAACGCTCTCTAAAATTATATCATTATCAAATCCAACCTTGTAAAAGTTTTCAATAAGCCCCAACGTCATTGCGCTCATTTTATGCGCCGAAGTTCCCGCACCCATTCCGTCACACAATGCCAATAAAAACTTATTGCCTCCCAGTCTGATTATACTATGACAATCCCCACACTCTATATTGCCCGCCTTATTACAAGATGCAAGACCGAAAATGCAGTCGTATTTATTCTTCTTGCGCAACTGAACTGAATTGTAGCCTGTTTCTTCCAGTGGCGTAATTTTTGTTATTTGCATTGGAACTTTTAATGTTTCACTTATAACTTTTTCAATATTTACATCATAAGAATTTTCGCTTTTAACAACCACAACCGCCGAAATTTCATTGTCCTTTTCTGAGTATAATAAAACTTCCTTGCATTGAATATTTTGGCTTAGCAGTCTTGAAATTATTTTGTTTTCTCTAGCAATATCAAAACGAACGTTGGTGTCTATTTCCTCACCAACATCTAGAAGCAATCGAGAAACAGCTCCCATTTGGTCTGCCATTAATATTTTAACATTGTTAACATCTGCCATAATGCTTTTATATTGTTTGTATTCATCACAGATTCTATTGATTAATCCAATTAAATTATTAACTTTTGAACATCTATTAGACATTCCAGACGGTATGTCTAAAATTCCAATTTTACCTTTTGTTATTGCTATCTCTATCAACAATTCCAAATTTGATTTATTATCTGTACCTAAGGATCTTGTACAACGATTTTTGTCAATACAATCTTTACAACAACTAGACAAAACCTCTTTCTTCAACATCGCAATCAATTCTTCTTTGGTTAGTTCCTTTTTAGTCATATTTAGGTGAATTTGTTTCATATCTAAAAAAACATTACTTAATTCCACCATTCTTTTTTTAATATTTTTTCTAGTTGTGTTTATAACATTCCTTGAGGTCATTTCGCTTTTTTTAATATAAACCAAATCTGTTAAATTGTTTAAAAAACGATTTGGCAATAATAAAAATATTAAACAAGCTATGGTTATTGGAACCAATGACGAAAACAAACTCAAATCTTTTGAAATAAACAAATATTGAATAATAAGATCACCAACCAAAACCATAAAAACTATTTTCAACTTGTTCGGCATACCAAACACTCCGGCTAGAAGTGTTAAAATTATAAATTCACCCACAATGCTTAAATCAAAACCATTTAATGCGCAACCTAATGAAAATGACAACACCGTTGAATATGTGATAACTGGCGATCCTATTGCAACACAAATTAATATCATCAATGTTAAAAAACATTTGGCAAGTGAAAAACTAAACAAATATACGGTTGATAACCCTAAACCAACACTTGCTATGGCAAACAAAAAACATATACTTTCGTCTAATGTTAATTTAAAACAATTTTTTCTTAATATTAAAACCTGCAAAACCGTTATGTAGACAAACAAACTTATCAAACCTAATAGCAAAAAAAATGTTAAATGCTTAATCATTGAAAAGTTGTAATAGATATATGTAACATTCGAAATTAAAAATGCTCCAACTAATGACCATAAAGAAATCTTTCTTTTAATGAAAAAATGAATATAATATAAAATCAAAGCAACTCCAACAACAGTCACTCCAACTAAAATATTTTCAAGAGAAAGGTTGGATATTGCAACACTGGCCAAAACAAAAAATGCAACTATCTTTTCATTTAACCCAACATATATACAGGCAAAACCAAAAGCGAATAAAAATGGAGACAAATCTCCCAGATGTGCCATTGATAGAATTAAACAAATAAAACCCAAAAATAAATATTTTAAAACATTATTAAAATTTAATTTAAACATCTTCATAAATAGAAGAATATCATTAAATAATTCAAAAATATTAGAAAAATATTGTAAAAATATTAAAAAAACACACTTTTTATGTGTTTTTTTGTAAAATTTGGCGTTTAATTTTAATTTTTAAAATATTTTTTATTTTGAATATAACATTAATTCTCTAAGCTTACCAAACTTATCAATCATTTTTAAAGAACTTTTATTTATTACAGAATTTGCTTTGATTAGCAATTCATTATTAAAGTTAAATATGTCCTTAGTGCATATTCTTCCAACCAAGAAAGTTAGGTCTAAATTTATTGGAGCTTTAACAACTTCTTTAGAATTATTCTTTTCTTCAGTTTCAAACGGCAAGTTTTCAACAACTTGCTCGCTCCTTTTTTTTAGAGCTTTTGGTTGTTTTGGTGCAAATTTCTTTAAATCTTTTTTTTCTGCGTCTCCATAAAATATTAAAGTATTTTTCCCACAGGTGGCCAAATCATCTATATTTAACATAATATCGCTATTTAAAACAATCTTTTCAGTTGAGAATTTTTCATTTAAAATAATGTCTTGAACTAAACCAACATACTCTCCTTTTATGGTGTAAGCCTTAGAATTCATTGGAGCCGTTAAAAAATTTTCAAAACTTTCTTTCAGTGTTACAGCATTGTTGTTCTTAATGGTAATAGCATTTTTTCCAATGTTGTAAATATCTTTTGCTGGCAAAAATAATTTAATACCATCTTCACCAGTAAGTTCAATCCCACACATCTTTTTCAACTTTTTATCAAACAATAACTTATTAACAACTCCAATGTAATCACCCTCATAAAGAGATAAAACAGCCAATGAACTAAATTCTTTACAATAATACATATTAACCTCTAAAATAAGTTATTAATTCAATAATATTTTTATGATTAAATAGTTATATTTATATTTTATAATTTATTGTCTTATTTTATCATTTTTTAATGTATTTATTTGATTTATATAAAATATTTGGGTATAATATAATTAATATTTAAGCGATTTTTATCTGATTTATTTTCGCTTTAAAATTTAGGGGTAATGTATGAAAAAATTTAGAAATGTGTTTTTATTGTTGTGTCTTTTTATTCCACTTTCTTTTGTGGGTTGTAAATCTAATGACACTTCTCTTTCCACTCCAAAAATTGTTGATATCAGAGGTGGAACAATCATTTTTAATACGATAAACAATGCCGATTACTATACCATATCTATTAATGGGAATGAAATCGTTGTTAATCCTTACGAAAGCACTTATACCGATATCGAAGGAAATACTGTTAAATACGACGCATCAAAAATCTTTAAGGTTGGTGACGATTATTCTGTTAAAATCAAAGCCAACGCTTCGAAAAAAAGCAGTTCATATTCTGCAGTTTATTCATATAGACACAGAGGTTCAGTAAAACAACCAACAAATGTTAAAATAAATTCAACAACATTAACTTGGGACCCTGTGAACAACATCAGTTACTACTCTGTAAAAATTATCACACCTAACGACAAATTAATTCTAGATCACGAAGGAAATATTTTACAAGCTATTACCCCAGAAACAATTCCTCAGGCTGATATTACCGAATATTATTTTAACACAAACAGCTTTGATTTCTCTTCAATTATTAACCACGCAGGTCAATACAAATTCTACGTTTGTTCTGTTGTTGCAGATGGAATGAATTATATTGAAAGTGAATACACCAATCCTATTACATACACAAATAACGTTGAGCTTTCAACTCCTAAAAATGGAAAAATTTATAAGATTGATAATGAGTTGTATTTAATGACAATTCTTGATCCAAATTCAAATGCAATTTCAATAACTTGCGAAGGAGTTGAAAAAACAGCGGAAATTAACGGATCAGATCAAAGCATTAGCAAACTTAGCGATAATGTTGTGAATGTTAATTTAACAAAATTCTTTGAAGCTAGCGTTGAAGCCGGTTCTTTAAATTTAGAAAATTATAAAACCTACGCTTTCAACATTCAATCTAAATATATAAGCCCAGACGTTGAAACATCTTTCTACCTTGATTCTGAGGTTGGGTCTGATATCATATTTGAAAACACTTATCGACTTGAAGCACCAACGCTTAAAGTTAAAAACAACGATGACGGAACATATTTGATTAGTTGGGAAAGCAATGAAACAGATTTGTTAACAGCGTATAAATTAATTGTTTGTACTCCAACAGAAGTAAAGGAATACGCTCTTGATTTATCTGTTGAAAATATGATTTTAGGTGACGAGTTTGTTGCTGCAGCTATTCAAGGCATTGGAAAAGGAAACTATTTAACTTCAACATTCAGTGATTTTGTTTACCCTGTTCCTAAAGCAGAACAAGAACTTTTTAGCGTGAATCTCTCTGCGTCAACAGTTAGTTGGACATCTTCTCCAAGTGCATATTCTGTTATAGTTATTGATGATGAATATAGATTTGTTAATAATTCTTATTACACCTTTACTGTTGATGATTTCAAATCAAAAACTTTAACATTCAGGCACCATTTAATAGAAGTGGGTCACAGATATTCTTATAATGAAAAAACTGTTGAATCTCAAACAAAGTTAGAAAGACCAACATTTACAGCAAATCAAGGTTTTAAAAGTGAAAATATTTATGAACTTACTTTCACCGGTGTTGAAAATGCAATAGGTTATTATGTTTATATTAAAGGTCAAAATTCAAGCACAGCTAAAAGATTAGAAACTCTTTACACAACAACCACTATAGATTTAAGTGAATATATTATTTCAACCAACGCTTTTTCAGATTATTCTGTTTATGTTCAAGCTGTTGCTGATACTAATGGGGTATATTCAGATAGCTCACTTTCAAATGTTGTTTATGTTTCTCATATTAAAGTTTTAGATAAACCTGAATTCTTTAAGATTAATGGAATTACAACTCCAGTAATTAAACAAACAGTGGCAGACACCACAAAATATATTCTTCAATTCTATCATGTTGACGATGCTTACACATATGAACTTTTAATTAATTATAACCGTCTTGTGATTCAAGCAGAAGCTCAACAAGATGTTTATAGTGTTGATATAACAAGCTATCTTACAGCAGCAAACAACTATGAAATTAGAGTTAAAGCAATTCCTCAAGAAGGAAATTCAAAAATAATTGCAAGTGATTACAATGTTACTCATTATTCAATTTCAAAACAACTTCCAATGGTTAACAATGTTAGGGTTGTTGAAAATGAGGGTGTATACACATTATCTTTTGACCCTGTTGACAATGCTGAAAAATATCTAGTTAGAATAGCAAAAGAAAACGATAGCAATTACATTGATTACTTGAATAATTTAGGTCTTCATAATTTAATTTACGTTAAGAGCTCTTTAGATGTTTCCGACTATGTTCAACAACGTGGTGTTTACAACTTCTATGTTACAGCAATCGCTCCTGAATCAAATTCATACTATGCAGATTCTAACGAATCAATAAATTATGCAACAATAAGTAAATTAACAACATTAAAAACTCCTAGCGATATTGGTTACGATAATGCATCTGAAAATTCATATTCACTTTACTGGACAGGCGATGAAAATGCAGACTATTATAAAATCAAATTAACAGATCCAAATGGTGTTGATTACGAATTCAATTCATTTGCCGAAAGTTTTAACATTAATCGTTATATGACAGTTCAAGGTGACTATTCAATCTCTATCTTCTCAATGGTTAATGCAACTGGAGAAAATGCAAAAGAATATGCTTCAAGTGCTGCAACATTGTATGGTTGGAGATACTTATATGAAACTGAAAAAGACTTCTTAAGATATTCAGTTTTAATGAATGGTTCGGCAGCAAACTTTGTTGCAAGTTCTGCAAACAGTTTAAAGAATTTATTATGGAATCACTACTTGTTTGGAACAGGCCTTGAAGGTTTATCTGTTATGCTCAAACATAATGATTCAACAGCAAAAGAAGAAATAATTAAATTATCTCTTGAAGCAACACAATTAAATTTATATAACTTTACTGGCACAAACGATTTAGAAACATTAATTAAATACACTAACCACATTGATCAATCATCAGGTGATACAACTTGGTATTCAATGATTGGCCCAGAAAATTCTAGCAATTTAGATTTGTTTAAATATGTAACAAGAAAACTTTTAAGCATCTATCCTGAATTAAACTATTTAGAAAACTTCTCAATGGATACAGTTTCTTCAACATCAACAGCAACTATATTTAATATGAAATATTCAAATGCTCTTGATGGTGTTAAAGAATCGGCTTCAGATTCAATAGCAAGAACATTAACAAACTATGGAACTGCATATAAATACATTGATGTAAATGCAAGAAAGAGTCCATCTGGAGCTTTTGCAATAGATGGAAGAAACGAAGCTTTTGTTACAACAACAGAACAACTCGTTCAAATTGTTCAACACAATATGAAACCTAAATTTGTTGGTGAAAGCACAACTGCTCAATTAGTTTATAACAATGCTAAAATAGTTTTATCTGCAATCATATCTAACAATATGACAGATCTAGATAAGGTTTCAGCGATATTCGACTGGCTTGAAGCTAACTTTGACTTAACATATTACAATATTGAATCTTCAACTTATATCTCTGGCGCAGTTGAAAAAACAAATATGCAACAATTTGGTAAATATAAACATTATTATCTAGAGGGAATTTTTGAAGATATAACAATAGATGAAGCAACCGGTCAAATAACTATTGGTTCTAATTTGGCAACAAGTTGGTCTTATTCAAAAGCCTTTGCATTGCTTTGCGCTATTGAAGGAATTGATTCAAAAGTTATTTACGGAACTTACGACTTCTATGATTCACATCTTGGTGGCACTGGTAAAAATGCAACAGCTGAACACGTTTGGAATAAAGTTTGTTTAAGCACTTCAGACTCTTTAAATGAAAGATCTTCAATTAAAGAATGGTTTGTTGTTGACACAACTTTATCAGACAACAGAATTTTCTACAACGATCTTCAAAGAGGTTATGGAATTTCTTCTCACACCCACTTCTTAGTTACAGATTCATTCATTAAGGGAGAAGGAGATTTTACAACAGTAAATAAAGATTTAACATTGCAATTAGTTGAAAAAACATATTTAATTTCAACGAAATATCAGTCAGATTTACATTGTTCAACTTCATATAATTATTATAAGAATTCAAGTTTCGGCCTAACTTATGCTCAAATAGACCAAAGTATTCTAGATTTCGAAAATGGGTTTGTTAAAGGATTTAATTATTCTAAATTCTACACACCTGAAACAAGTGGTGAAAATGGTTTAACTTATCAAAGATATTCTGGAACGGTAAATCTTGGAGATTTAGAGGCATATTTATTGAATGCTATTATATATTCAACATATATGGCAAAACAAAACCCAAATCAAAAAAGCGTGTTTGAGTTTACAATCGAAAAGAGTGTTAACGGAAACAGCTATATCTTCGATAAAAACAAACTCTTTGAAATTGCAACAATTGCGGATAACAAATATACAACAAACTTGAATATTATGGATGAAGGTATATGGAACAACAACAATATTTACTCAATTGTAAATCCAATGACAGCAACAACAACAGTAATTTTCATTGTTGAAAAAATCGCATAAAAACATATGAACTGCTTAAAATAACTGTATGAAAATAGATGCAGTTCAAACATTAAATTTAATTAAAGAAAAACTGCACGATAGTGTCGATTTAAAGTCACGCACCGTGCAGTTTTTTGGCACTAAAATTTCAATTTGCTACTTAGCGCCAATTAGCGATAATCTTCTTTTAAATCAAACAATAATGAATCCTATTCTGGAATATCAATACACACCAGAAGATGATATTTGGCAAACATTAAAAGAAAACGTTTTATCAAATAACGAAGTTAGTGAATTTGTTGATTTAGATTCAGCAATAGAAAAACTTTTAGAAGGACATTGCTTAATTCTTGTTGATAATTCAAACATACTACTCGGCTGTGATATTGAGAAAATTACAGTAAGAGCTGTTGCAGAACCGCCAACAAGTGTTGTTATTAAAGGTCCAAGGGAAGGTTTTAATGAAAGTTTAAAATATAATCTCGCAATGATTAGACAAAGAAGTAAATCTAAAGACTTAGTGGTTACAACATTAAACATTGGGAATGTTGTTAACACTCAAGTTGCAATTGTTTATTTTAATTCCATAGCAGACAAAAAAAATGTTAAACATATTCTTCGTAGACTTAAAAAAATTGATATTGATGGAATTGTTGACAGCCATTACCTTGTTTCATACTTGCAAAAAAATCCAAAGTCACTTTTTAAGCAGGTTGGCGACACTGAAAAACCCGATGTTTTAGTTGGTAAAATGCTTGAAGGAAGAATTGGGGTTTTAGTTGATGGTAGTCCTATTGCATTAACTCTTCCTTTCATTTTAATTGAGGATTTACAAAACGCCGACGACTATTATAGCCAGCCCATTCGAGTGACATTTTTAAGAACTTTGCGATTGATAGGTGTTGTTCTTGCAGTTCTTCTTCCTGGTGTTTACGTTGCTTTAGAAAAATACCATTATAAAATTTTACCAACAGAATTTTTAGTTACAATTATGAACACAACTCAGGGGATTCCTTTCTCCCCTTTTATTGAACTATTATTTGTTGTATTGTTGTTTGAAATTTTATATGAAGCAAATCTTAGAATGCCACAATATTTTGGAATGGCAATGAGCATTGTGGGCGCGCTAATTCTTGGAGAAACAGCAATTAATGCCGGATTGGTTAGCCCTCCTGCAGTTATGATCGTTGCTCTTTCGGGAATTACATTTTACATCGTTCCTAGTCAAGCTGCACAGTTTAGCATATTAAGACTGCTTGCTCTTGTTATTGGGGCAGCGGTTGGTCTTTATGGAATTTTAATTTTCTGCGTTTTCTTAATATCTTATCTATCTAGTTTCGACAGTTACAACAGCGCATACCTTGCTCCAACTTCTCCATTTGTACGAGATGACCAGAAAGATTATTTTAAACGAGAGATAATTAGCGATATGAAAAAACGGCCAAAATCTATTGCAAACAATAGAAATAATTTAACTAGGCGAGGTAAATAATGAAAATTAATTATCGTCAAATGTGCGTTATGTTATTTTTAAGTTTTATAGCATTAAAATTTTTGGTTTTACCAAGTGTTCTATATCTTCAATCTGCTAATTCTAGTTGGATTGTTGTTTTAGTCCTTATGGTTATAGATGGTTTATATGCTTTACTCTTAATTGATTTAATGAAAAAGAACCAAAACAAAAACATAAATGAATTTTTAAAAGAATCTATTGGCCCTGTTTTAACAAAGATTTTTCTTAGTATTTTGGCTGTTCAACTCTTCTTACAAATTCTTAACATAAGTAAAGGAATGGAATTTTTTGTTACTGAAAATTTTTACAACAACTTCCATTGGATTTTATTCACCCTTCCACTAATAGCTCTGGTTGGTTTTATGATGTTTAAGGGTCTTAGAAATATTGCTCGTGTTCAAGAAATGTTTTGGCTTGCGATAATTGTTGGTTGTATATATATAGCATTCAAATCATTTGCAGATGTTGATCCTATTGTTTATTTACCTATGTTTAAAGATGGAATTATTCCATTAATCAACAGTGGATATTCTCATCTAAGTTGGTTTGGATCTGCAACTTTTTTGATTGTAATTTTTGGCAAGGTTGATTTTAAAACAGAAAAGAAAAATAACGCTTGGATTTATTTGTTGTTTGCAATAATCTTAGTTCAAATAATTTACTTTGTTTTCTATGGTCTATTTGATTCAACAAGCCCAACCCACACTTTCGCAATAAGCGACATTAGTCAATATTCAAGTAGCAAATCTATTATTGATGAGTTATCTTGGTTGGTTGTTTCTCTTTGGGTTATAACCCAATCAATTCAACTTTCTTTATATGGCTATTGCTTTGTTAAAGTTTTAATGTTTTTATTTAATATTCGGTCAAAGATTGTTATGGTGATTGTTGTTGATATAATAATTTTTATGTTGGCATATATTGGATCAATAACAGTAAACTTGGAAGAAATATTGTTTACAAATTTTGCTTCAATAATAACTATAATATCCCAATATATAATTCCTCTTATTATGCTTGCAGGTCATCTAATCAATAAGAAATGTAAAGGTCGTAAAACAAAGGTGGTAGAAAATGAAAAAATTGAAAACACTATTTAGTCCGCGAAAACTTATTGTTTGGATTTTCTTAATTATATTATTGATAACCATTCCTGAAATAACAAAACCAGCAATGAGCAAAACAGAAGCCATTGTAACAATGATGTGCGTCGATAAAATTGAAGATAATATTAAAATTTCAACAGCAATTATCACTCCGTCAAATGAAAAAACCACAAACTATGAAGTTTATTCCGGTGTTGGTGAAACAGTTAGCAAGGCTGTTGAAAATGTTTCTCTTTCTCTTGGAAAAAGTATGGGATTTGCTCAATGTGAAATAATGGCTTTTGGAGAAAATTTATCAAAAGAAGGAATAATGGCTTCACTTGATTTTATGACAAGGACAAGACGAGTTGGAAGAAACGCCATACTAATTAACTTTAGTGGTGATGTTGAAGAGTTTCAACAAGCGGTGGTAAACTTAAATATTGAAAAATCAATTCCACTTGAAGATGTTATAAATTTTGATAAACGATATATCCCTGCTAAAGATAGCAATATTCATTCTTTCTATAAAGGTTATTTTAGTGAAATATCTTTAGGGATTATGCCAAAAATTCAATTATTTAAAGAAGAAACAAAAAATGCAATTCAAGTTGAGGGAGGAGCAACTGGTGGTGGAAATTCCAATGATCCTGGAAGTGGAACAGGAAACGAATCCAATCAAAAATATATTTTAAATGATGGAACTGTATCCGTCTTTAAACACGGTAAAAAATATTTAGAACTTACTCCTGAAAAAATGCAAGCTTTAAACTTGCTTTCTAACGTTGAACAAGAAGGGACACTGAAAGTTAGTAGTGTTAATGACAACCTTTACAAAAACTCAAATGTTGTTTTAAATATTCACGATAAAAAACTTGGTTTTTCCCCAAAGTTTGAAAATGATGTTCCTGTTATGGATATAAAAATTGAATTAGCCGTTTTGGTTGAAGAAGTAGACGAAGAAAATCCCACAAAAAAATTTTTAAAAAGAAATAAAGATTTCTTAACAGATACATTAATTTCAAAAACAAAAGAAACAATCCAAAAAAATTGTTTTGAAATTATTGAGTTTTGCAAAGAAAACCAAATTGATTTAATTGGTGTTTATGAAAATTTTTATAGAAAAGAATATAAGAAATTTAAAAACTATTTTGAAAAAGATAAAGAAAAATACCTTAACAATGTTAAGTTTAATATAACAGTTAATGTATCTAGTTCTTATTAATTTATTTCCTTAATTCAATACCAATTCTCTTCATATGGTCAATGAGTCTTGTTGAGAATTTTTCAATATCACTTGCTTCAAGAGTTCTATCTTTTGGAGTTACTATGAAATTAATAGTGTAACTAATTTTTCCAGGAAGAACTTCTTCATTAATGTAAATATCTTTTAATGAGTGTTCAAGCAAGAAACTAGCTCTAAATTCGTTTAGAGCTTTTTCTATTTCTCCAAACTTCATATTTTTATCTGCAACAAAATTATAGTCTAATGAAACACTTTGGTATTTGCTTGTTTGTTTAACAGAGAATTTAACTTTTTCAACTTCAAGAAGTTTTTCAACATCAACTTCTAGAACTGCCCATTTTTTACGCTTATCAATTTCTTTAGAAACAACAGGGTGCATAATTCCCATTTCTCCAACAATTATTTCACCACTAGAAATTAAACAAGAATTAACTGGGTGATAAAGTTTGTTTTCATTTTTTCTTAAGTAATCCACTTTTATGTGCATAATATGTGCACAAATATATTCAACAATTTCTTTTAAGCGGAAATATAATTCTTTTTCACTTTGTTTTTCACTTGCAAGTACAATTGCAAGTTTTTTCTTTTCAACAGCCAGCTTGTTTTCATCTAAACTATCCCACACTCTTCCAATTTCAAAGATGTTAATTTCATCAAATTTATTTTTATTTTCATCGGCAAATTTAACAACTGTTGGAGCAAGCACACTTCTTAAACCACTTTGACCTGAAAGTGAACTATCCATTAATCTTAAAACTGAATTTTGTTCAATTCCAAGAGACTTATTGTATTCTTCATAATTCCAAACGTGTGAGTGAACTTCGTTTAAATTGAAAATGCTAGCCAAAGCATATTTAATTTCATATTCTTTTGTGTGAGTTTCAATTTGAGTTGCAGGTTGAAGAGGCATTTCCATTGGTTTTGATTTAATATTATCATAGCCATACATTCTAAAAATTTCTTCAACCAAATCTTCCTTAATTGAAACATCTTTTGTTCCGCGGAATGAAGGAACATAAACTTTAATTTTTTCGCTAACAATATCTAAAATTTCAACTTCAAATCCAAGGCGAGTTAATGTGTCGATAACTTCATTAAGTTTTAATTTAACTCCACCACGGCGAGCAAGAAATTCAGTGTCGATTATAATTTCGTGTTTTGGATAGTGGAAATTATAAACATCAGTTAAACTTGAAGTTACTTTAATTCTTGGCTCAGCTTGACGCAACAAATAAACCAATCGTTCAATTGCAGTTCTACACATCTCAGGGTCAAGAGATTTTTCATATCTTTGACTTGCATCTGTGATAAGACCAATCTTTCTACTTGTTTTTCTAATTGAAACACAATCAAAGCAAGCACTTTCGAGCAATAATTTTGTTGTGTTATCACTAATTCCAGATTTTAAACCGCCTTTAACACCGGCAATTGCAACAGGAATTCGGTTTTCATCACAAATAACCATAGATTCAGTTTCAATTGTGTGAGTTTCGCCTTCTAATGTTTCCATTTGCATTGGTTTTTCAGTTTCAACAACTGTTATTCCTTTAACAATGTCGTTATCAAAAGCGTGCATTGGTTGGCCCATTTCAAGCATTAAATAATTTGTCATATCTGCAAGAAGATTAATATCTCTCATTCCGCAATAATTCAAACGAAGTTTAATTAAACTTGGGCTAACTTTATTGATAACATTTTCAACAGAAAGTCCACAATATCTAAAACAATTTTTTGTTTCAACTTTAATGTTGAGTGGACGCAAATTGTTGTATTGATTTAAGTCTTCTTTTTCCATTGGTTTTAATTCGCGTTTGAAAATTGTTGCAAATTCTCTTGCAATTCCATAATGTCCCCAAAGGTCTGGGCGGTTTGTAAGTGATTTGTTATCAACTTCAATAAGAACATCTTCAATAGGCAAAATTTCTTTAATATTTGTTCCAACAACCAAACTATTATCAAGTTCAACAATTCCAGATGTGTCTGCTTCAATTCCCAATTCGTTTCCACCGCAACACATACCAAAACTTTCAACGCCAGCCAATTTTGCTGGTTTAATTTTAAGCCCGTTAACATTTCCCCCAACTCTTGCAAAGTAAGTTTTTAAACCAACTCTAACATTTGGTGCACCACAAACAACTTGAACAGGTGAGCCTGACCCGTCGTTCACTTTTAAAATATGAAGTTTTTTGCTTTCAGGGTGATTTTCAACACTTAAGATTTCAGCAACCACCACGTTTTCAATTTCTCTTCCTTTATATTCAACACCTTCAACTTCTGCAGTTGATAAACCAAAACGTTTAACAAGTTCATCAACTTCAATTCCATCAAGGTTAACATAATCTTTAATCCAATTAAGTGATATTAACATTTTAACCTCCTAAACATCCAACTTAAATTGATTTAACAATTTTAAATTTCCGCTGTTTAAATCTCTAATATCTTTAAGCCCTAAACTTAGCATTACCATACGGTCAAGTCCAAGACCAAACGCACAACCAGAATATTCTTCAGGGTCAATTCCACCGTTTCTTAAAACATTAGGATGAATCATACCGCATGGGCAAAGTTCAACCCAACCGCCTTGCTTACATGTTGTGCAACCTTTTCCATCACAGAAAGGACAACGCACGTCCATTTCAAAACTTGGCTCTGTGAATGGGAAGAATCCAGGACGAAGACGAACATCAAGGTCTTTTTTAAAGATTTTAGAAAGCATTTCCTTCATAAAGTAAATAAGATTTCCAACAGAAACATCTTTATCTACGATAACTCCTTCAAGTTGGAAGAAAGTGTTTTCGTGGCTTGCATCTAAATCTTCATTTCTAAAACAACGACCAGGGAAAATAGCTCTAATTGGTGGAGCATATTTTCTCAAAATCTTGTTTTGGCTTGCTGAAGTGTGAGTTTTTAAAACTTGTCCGTTATCAAGCCAGAAAGTGTCTTGCATATCACGAGCAGGGTGATTTTCCGGAACATTAACTGCTGTGAAGTTGTTGAATTCTGTTTCAACTTCGTTTCCATCTTCAACAACAAAGCCCATTGAAACGAAAACATCTTCAATTTGTTTTTGAATTATTGTTCTTGGATGAAGACTTCCAACTCTATGCTCACAAGGAAGTGTTATATCAATCTTTTCAGCATTGTTGATTTCTTTTTCAAGCTCTGCTTGCGCCAAGAACACTTCTTTTGCTGAAATTAATTTTTCTGCATCATTTTTAGCATTGTTAAGCATTGCGCCAACTTTACCTTTTTCTTCAGCGGGAACTTCTTTCATAAAACGGAAAAGCCCTGTTATTTTTCCGCTTTTACCCAAAATTTCAACTCTCAAATTTTGGCATTCGCTACTACTATTAATTGTTTCCAATTTTTCCTTTGTGTAACTCAAAATTTCATTAATTTTATCTTGCATTTTTATTCTCCTTTTAAATAAAAAAACTCGCCCTAAATATAGGACGAGATAATATCTATTTCGTGGTACCACCTAAGTTCACAATCTGCACCATTCTTATTTGTGAAAGTTTTCACAAATTACGATTTTTGTTTGATTGTTCACTTCCCCACGCGAAGCACTTCGTTAACTTCTTTGGGGACCCCAATAAACATCAATCAAAAGATAAATGCAAATTGCCTCATTAACATTTTCACAGTTTTGTCTGGCAACTCTTAACCTTTAAATCAATAAAGTTTACCAAGTGCAACTCCAATGCTGAAATTCATTTAATTGCCTGAACATAAGTGGCTCTCAATCGCCGACCACTCTCCCTTTATGAAAGCAAATAAACTACTGGACACATCTTCATAGTTTTTATTTAGATACATTTATATTTTAGACTAAAAAATATGTTTTGTCAATAGTTTTTAATTTTAATATAAAATATTTAAGCCCATATTGACAAATCAATCAACTATGATATAATCCAAGCATATGAAAAATATTGATAATGGAATTTACGACACATTAACCCATAGAATTTTTTGCAAAACACTTGAAAGACTAACAAAAAATGAAGACCATACTGCTGAGCGTTGTTATCTTTCGTCAAACGAATACTTAAGCGATTATATGAAAGATTTAGATCTAACAAACAAAAAGGTTGTAACTGTTGGCTCAAGTGGTGACCAGTTTTTTCAATCACTTT
>JBGVFL010000052.1:0-15329 GCA_045120995.1 Candidatus Onthoplasma sp.
TGTTTTCTAAATTTTCCATAGTGCACCCCTTTCATTGTATTATATGAGTAAATTCAACAATTATTCACTAGCATTTAGACCAAATTGTTGAATTGCCTTTTCATCATTTCTCCAATTTGCTTTAACCTTAACATAAACTTGAAGGTTAATTTGTTCTCCAATAATTTTTTCAATATGTTTTCTAGCCATTGAGCTAATTTTTTTAATCATTTCACCATTCTTGCCTAAAATAATAGCTTTATGGCTTTCTTTTTCGCAATACAAGTCTGCATAAATTGGAATTGGTTTTTCACTTTCGATATAAGAATTCACAACAACTTGAATTCCGTGAGGAATTTCATCATCTAAACAAAGTAAAGCCTTTTCCCTAACAATTTCCGCCACCATATGACGAAGATTTTTATCTGTATATTCATCAACGGGATAATATCTCATTTCAAAATCATAAGTTGGCAAGAATTTCTTTATCATATCAAGCAAAACATCAACATTCTTTCCTTCCCTTGCTGAAATTGGTAAAATTTCATCAACTTTAGCAACCGTACTTAATTCCATAAGTTGAGGATAAAGTTTTTCGTATTTCGTTTCATCAATTTTATTAATTAATAATATCTTTTTAGCATCAGCACTTACTTTTTTAGC
The DNA here is from genome assembly GCA_045120995.1 of Candidatus Onthoplasma sp. Lineage (GTDB taxonomy): Bacteria > Bacillota > Clostridia > Christensenellales > UBA1242 > Onthoplasma. The sequence continues at coordinate 643 of JBGVFL010000052.1, forward strand.
AAGTTTATTATATTGTTCAACCAAAGACTTGTTAGCAACGATAAGCATAAGTATAATTTCTGTTCCTTCCTGAGCGTTTTCAATATGCTTATCCATTTCTTCATCAATCTTATTAGCTCTCTTGTGATAACCTGGTGTATCAACAAAAACTATTTGAGTTGTTTTGTCGTTATATATTCCTTGAATATTTTCTCTTGTTGTTTGTGATTTGGGACTAACAATTGCAACGTGTTCTCCAACAAGCTGATTTATTAATGTGCTTTTTCCCGCATTAGTTTCTCCAACTATGGTTACAAAACCACACTTAAATTGCTCCCTAGTTATATTTAATTCATTCATTATTTGTTCTTGCATTGCTGTCATTATTTCCTCATCTGCCTTAACAATATGGTCATAACCAGCAATATGCAAAAGTCCGTGACACAACAAGAAACAAACTTCTCTTCTTAATGTGTGATTATACTCTTCCGCTTGCTCTTTCGCCCTATCTAAACAAATATAAATATCACCAATGGTCAACAAACCTGTATCTAAATCAACATTGGCTTTATAGTCACTAATTTTTAATTTTTTTCCTACTTTGATATCAACATAGGGATATGTTAAAACATCTGTAACTTTATCAATCCCACGAGTTTCATTGTTTAAATTTCTAATTTCTTCCTTTGAAACAAAGATTAAATTCACATTAACCTTTTTAGGAAATGAAACAATCTGGCTTACTTTTTCGTAAACCCTAATTATATCCTTTTCAAAATTGTTCTTTTCAAAAATTGTAATCATTGGTCCTCTTTTTAGCTAATTAAACCAGAAATAGTTATTGTTGTTATAGCAAACATTTTATCATTTAAAATATCCGTTTTTGTCTCTTCTTTAAGAATTTCACCAACTGGTAAATTCTTATATGCGTTACAAATACTCTCTTCTATTAAACCCTGTTTTTCTTTTTCAAAATCATTAACAACTTCTGTTTCAATCAATTCGTAACACACATTAACATCACGATTAAGTGGCAATATCTCACTTATGTTTTCATTATACATAACCGTTTCAAAAAGCGCAAATGAATTTTTGTTTTTAGAAGAAAAAATTTTCTTATTTTTAAACTTATAATTATATGTAACTTCATACTTTCCCGTTCTAACTAATTTAGTTTCAACCCTATTCAATTCAGATTTCGAAACAACATAAATTTCTGCATTAATTTCTGCTAATGGTTCCACTTTTACTTTTTCTCCATTAACATTGATATTAAATGGTAAAACTAAAATGTCACCAGCATTAACAAAATCACCTATTTTAACATTTAAAGTTCCAGTAATTATATTAATTTCTTTTATTATGCCTGAATGTTTAGCTATAATCGGTTGAAACTCATCTTCTTTATAAATCAACTTTTCACTAAGATTAATTATTATTGCTGTTCCCTCTTTAATTACAGAAACTTGAGCAATTCGGTCATATTTATTAAGCAAAATCTCTTCTATTTCTTCGCTTGTTTGATGATTAATTTTTCCCTTTTTTACTCCGTTTTGACTTAACACCGAAACAATTTCATTTGGGTTTAAATCTTTTGTTCCAAAAATCTGGATTTGCCAAGTATAAGTAGAGGCAAAAATCCCAAACAATATTCCTATAAAACAACCTAAAATCACCCCTAAATTATTTAACAACCATTGTGGCAGCTGCTTAAATTTGCTAAGAGTTTCCTTTACTTTAAAGTTTGCAATATATCTTTTTATTTTCTTATGGTCTTTGTCCAAAATTTCAAATGCAACTTTATTATGAGCCGTTCGATTAATGTTTATTAGGGTAATCTTTTTTATGTATAGTGTTTTAATTAAATTGTCTATATTATAGCCTTTTAATTCTATTTTCATCTGGTTTCCACCACCCTTATTTTACCTGTTATAATACAGGTTGAACTATCTAAATAACTCACCTTTAACAAATCTCCTGAAATAATTAAAAGATGTTTTTTTAGTTGAAATTGCATTTCACTTTCTCCAATATATACAACCGATTTTACTCCTTCAATATAGACATTTTGCCCTCCAAGATTTATAATTCGAAATGCACTACTAGAACCAACATCTTCCATTAACTTTTCAATTTCGCTCAACATACTCATATATAAATATATGAAAATTAAGACTAAAAATGAATAAAAAAAACCAAAGCATTTTTGGTTTTTTATAATATGTTTTCAAAGTTCTCAGTAATATCTTTTTCAGTGTTTACATCTCTAACAGGCTTTTTAATATTAGACTTTTTGATTTCATCATAAAATTTTTCAACTAAGTTCTTGTCTGCGCCTTTAACATTGTTGGCGAATTTTATAATGTCAGCCTCTATTCCAAGCTTTACAATTCTATTTCCCAATAATTCTATATTTGAGTTTGGTAAAGCTAAGCCTAATTTATAATACGCATCACTTAAAAACTCTGTTTTTTTCTTTAATATTTCTTCCTCTGAACAATTTTTAAAGTAAATGTTATCATATCTTTTTAAAGCAAATAACTTTTCTTGTTCAGTTCTCTTTTTATATTTACCTGTTGGTTTATCAACTCGAATTGTTTCACTAGGATTTGAAAATCCCGCATTGTTCCACTCTGTTAAATCTTTACCAAACAAATCAACATATTTATCAAGATCATAGACAACTCTTGAGGTTTCAACATTCATTTCAATTTCAGGAAAAGCTTGAATTATATTAATTTTATCTTGAATTGAACCATATTTTATTACTTTTTTTCTAATTTTATCAACATCAAAATATGTTATAAATTTATAATTTTGAGCGAATGCTAAAACAAACTTTAAATTAGATTGATTTAAAATAAATTGTTGATAATAATCCACAATCTCTTTATAGATAAAGGGGTGTTTTATTTCAATTTTTTTTAACTCTCTTGAAATTACACTTCCTCTAAAATCTTTAACAGTTAAATTTTTTAAAGATGTCTTTTTTATAAGCTTTTTTATTGCAATATGCTTATTTAATTCCTGTCTATTACCCATTATATCTCCACATTTATTACTTTTTCATTTGAGTTTCACAATATGTTTCGTAATCTGTTTCTTTATCATATTCTAGAGTTGAATTGATGCGAATAATTCTATTTGCAACTGTTGAAATAATTTCTTCATCGTGTGTTGAGAAAATCATACAACCATCAAATCTTTCCATTCCTTTATTAAGAGCTGTAATAGATTCCAAATCTAAGTGGTTGGTTGGTTCATCAAGAAGTAAGAAATTACCGCTTTGAAGCATCATTCTTGCTAACATACATCTAACTTTTTCACCACCAGAAAGAACTTTTGCCTTCTTTTCTGCTTCTTCAGCAGGGAACAACATTCTTCCAAGCCAAGAACGAAGGAAGGTTGCATCTGTTTCTTTTGTGAATTGACCAATCCAATCTACTAAATTTAAATCACAACCATCAAAGAAATCGTTGTTATTTTGTGGTAAATATGTTGTTGAAATTGTTTTACCCCACTTAACTTCTCCCTTATAATCAGTATCCTTGCCTGACAAAATATCGAAAAGTGCTGTTACAACATTGCTGTTATCACTCATAATTGCAATTTTGTTATCTGGACGAACTGTAAATGAAACATTTTCGAACAACCCTGGTTTTGTTAAATTATTAACAAATAGGATATCATTACCAATTCTTTGATCAAATTTCCAATCAATAAATGGATATTTTCTGCTACTTGGTTTAATGTCTTCAATTGTTAATCTTTCAAGCTCTTTCTTTCTTGAAGTTGCTTGTTTGCTCTTACTTGCATTTGCAGCAAAACGAGCAATAAATTCTTGCAATTCTTTAGCTCTTTGCTCAGCTTTTTTGTTTTGGTCTTTTTGTTGTTTGAGCGCTAATTGACTACTTTCATACCAGAAATCATAGTTACCTAAGAATAAGTTGATTTTTCCGTAGTCAATATCGCAAATATGAGTACAAACCTTATTTAAAAAGTGACGGTTGTGGCTGACAATTATAATTGTGTTTTCAAAGTTTAAAATAAAATCTTCAAGCCAACGAATTGTTTTAACGTCTAAGTTATTTGTCGGTTCATCTAAAATTAAATTGTCAGGATTTGAGAATAGTGCTTGAGCAAGCAAAACCTTAACTTTAATTTTACTATCAACATTCCCCATAAGTTCATAATGAAGTTCACTTGGGATTTCAAGTGAATTTAAAAGATTTTCTGCATCGGCTTCAGCATTATATCCGTCCATTTCCATAAACTCTGTTTCAAGATCTCCCAAACGCAAGCCATCTTCTTCAGTGAAATCACTTTTAGAAAAATACATTTCTCTTTCGTCCATTATCTCAACTAAACGCTTATGCCCCATTAAAACTGTTCTTAAAACTGTTTGATCATTATATTTTTCTTGATCTTGTTCTAAAACAGAAAGTCTTTCTTTTGCTGGAATAGTTACATCTCCACGATTTGGTTCTAGCTCACCGCTTAAAACCTTCATAAAAGTAGATTTACCTGCCCCATTTGCTCCAATTACGCCATAACAATTCCCTTTTGAAAACTTTAAATTTACTTCATCAAAAAGCTTTCTGCTTCCAAATTGAACTGCAACATTATTTACTGAAATCATAATAATACTCCTTTAAGATTTTTTACTTTTAATAAATAAGATTCAGGAAGTTGATTATATCGAACTTGTTTCGATGTTTTTCTCCTTAAATCTTTACATTTCCAATATAAAATAGCATACTTAAAAAAATTTTGCAACCCTAAAGCCGCAAAACTTTTATTTATTGTTTATCTTTTAAAAACTTAAACATTTTAGAGTTGTATACCATTAAAGAAGAAATAACTATCGCAAGTGTTATTAACCAACCAGCCAAGATATCAGATAGATAATGAACACCCAAATAAATTCTGCTAAATCCTATTGCAACTACTATTAATGAGAATACAGAAACTAAAGTAATTTTAAGCGGTTTGTTTTTTATTGTTTTCCAAACATAGTGTGCTAACAAGAAGAAAAATGCACAAGTCATCATTGCGTGTCCTGAAGGGAAACTAAAACCAGTTTCTTCAATAATCATAAGATGTTCAGGACGAATTCTTTTAACAATTATTTTCAAAATATAGTTTGCAAGACAAGTCTTGGCAAATGCCACCCCATAAAAAACGCTTAATCTTTTATCTTTCTTAACAAAAAAAAGTAATACAACACCCACAAGAGCAAGAATTGCCAATGTATAAAAAGACCCTAAATGAGTAAATATTTTTAAAAACCCTGTCCAAAATCCATTTCTATTATTGGCAACAATCACATTAAATTGGTCTATTTTAAAAGTGTAATCACACAAAACCAAAGTCATTATCGCAACAAAAGCAATCAAGGCAACGCTTGATAAAACTAAATTTATAATCATCTCTTTTTTAACATTCTTTTGCATATAAATATTATGCACAATAAATCAGTAAAAAGCAAATAAAAAAAGCCCCAAATTTAGGGCTTTTAATTATCTGTTAATAAATCTTCTAACATCGTCGAAATGTTCACACTCTGTGTGTTGAGTGAAATAAACTAAACAAGCCATTGAACTTACTTCCATTAAAATTTCCAAAGCAACAGAAACAATGTCTTTAGTTGAGATTTCTTGCTTTTGAAGTTTTAACAAGTTGCTTTCAATTTTATTAACAATTTCTTCAACTTCAATGCTCAAGTCAACACAATATGTTGCATATTTAATGCTTTCAGTTAACTTTTCAATTTTGAAAGGTTCACGCATATTATCAGCATTTGTAACAATCATTGGATTAGTTTCCACTGTTTCATATGTTGTGAAACGTTTACCACAAACCAAACATTCTCTTCTTCTTCTAATGCTAGTGTCTTTAAGATATCTACTATCCACTACTTTACTATCTATGTTTCCACAAAAAATACAACGCATTTTAAATTTCTCCCTTACGTTGTTATTATGGCACAAATCGACAAAAAAACCAAACAAATTTTAAAAGTTTTTAAAAATTTATTTTATTTGTTTTCTCCACTATTTTGAGCAACACACTTATCCTTACCACAAAATTTAGGGTTTTTATTGTTTTTATGATGATTTTCTTCAATATAGAGTTCAACCAAAATAACATCAACACCAATTTTGCAAACACAATCAAAAGGAATAAAAATATCTCTACCGCTTCTAAACAATCCCCAAAACCCTTGATTGGGCTGAGGAACAATAAACCCTAAAGCTTTAGCGCACACCACATCAAAAATTATGTCTGTAATATGTCCCAAACATTTTCCGTCCACCGTATTAATCACTTGCTTGGCCTTTAATTCCAAGAAAGAAGCTTCCATAATTTAAAATATGCCAAAATTTAACAAATGTTGCATAAAAAAAATCAAACCGGAGTTTGATTTCTTATTATTAATGTTCTTTTCCCCAATATTTACAAAATTTTCCTTCATAATCTATTGGTTTACCACAATAAGCGCAATACAAAGTTGTCTTTGCTGGTACTGGTTCTTGAGTTGAGTTTTCTTTTGGTGCTTCTTCTGTTTTAGTTTCAACTTCTTTTTTCTTCTCTTTTTTTAAACCAAAAACAATAGATAATATTGATAAAGTTAATGGCATTATTGTTGGAAATGGAGTCCACATTAATAGCAGAGCATAAATAAACATTGAACCCCATATAGCATTTTCATATTCATAGTTATAATTTTTATTAAGTATATCACTTATCGATTCAAAAGAAGAAATAAGCGATATCAATATTATAACAATAAAAACAATATTTAGAATATTATAAAGAATAACTTCCCACTTCCTAACATTTTTATTCGTAAATCTAATCAAGATATAAATCAAGCCCAAGCATGAAACAAATAAACTAATTAAAGATATAGTTAATTTTCCTGTAAACATACTTAATTTAGGCATAGGATCAATCATGCATAGTAGAAGAATTGTTAACAAAACAAAAAATCCTGTGGTGATTGATTGGAATATAATTCTAAGTCCTCTTCTTTTTCCCATTTCACTCCCCTCATTGTTATATTCTATTGTATGTTTTTTGTTGTGTATTGTCAATTGCTTATACTTATAAAATTATAAATTCAATAAATGTTAGCATTTTATTTGTTTTTTCACATTTAATTATGCTAAATTATAACTAGGAGTTAATATGAAAATTAAATACGCTTTAGTTGGAGTTGGCGGTAGAGCCAGAATGTTTTACGAAGCGATAGCTAGCAATTATAAAAAAATTGCAGACTTAGTTGCTTTTTGTGACACAAATCAAACAAGAATGGATTATGCCAATTCTATTTTAAAAGAAGAATATAAGTATAAGAAAGTTCCAACATACTTGTCTCAAGATTTTGAAAAAATGATAACAAAAACTAAACCAGATGTTGTTATTGTAACTTCAATTGACAGAACTCACCATAAATATATAGTTAAAGCTATGGAAATGGGTTGCGATGTTATAACTGAAAAACCTATGACAATTGATGCTGAAAAATGCCAAGAAATCATTGACTGCATCTCTAAAACTGGCAAAGATTTAAAAGTTGCTTTTAATTATCGCTATGCACCACACAACACAAAAGTTAAAGAACTTTTAATGAATGACACAATCGGTGAAATAAAACAAGTTCATTTTGAATGGTTGTTAAACACTTCTCACGGTGCAGACTATTTTAGAAGATGGCATAGAGATAAACGAAACAGTGGCGGTTTGCTTGTTCACAAATCAACCCACCATTTTGACCTTGTAAATTTTTGGCTCAACTCTCACCCTAAACGAGTTTTTGCTTTCGGCGATTTAATGTTCTATGGAAGAGAAAATGCCGAAAACAGAGGCGTAACGAAATTTTATTCTAGAGTTCACAATCAAAAGAATGCAGAAGGCGACCCTTTTGCTCTTATTATGGCTGGCAATAAACAACTTGAAAGTTTATATCTCAATGCAGAAAAAGACGATGGTTATATTCGTGACCAAAGTGTTTTTGGCGATAATATAAGCATTGAAGACACTATGAATGTTTTAGTTAAATATGCTAATGGTGCTCAAATGTCCTACTCTCTTAATGCCTATTCTCCTTGGGAAGGCTTTAGAGTTTGCTTTACGGGAACAAAAGGAAGAATGGAACTTGAAGTTGTTGAAAAAGTTTATATTAACGCAAGTGGTGATTCTTCAAATGAAGGTGTGGTTAAAGGTAAAAAATTAACAGTTTACCCAATGTTTGAAACTCCTTATGAAGTTAAAATTAAGGAAGGTGTTGGAAGCCATGGCGGTGGCGATAAAGTTATGTTAGATTACATATTTGGAAATAAGAAACAAGATAAATACAACAGAAGCTCAACTTATCTTGATGGTGCAATGAGTATTTTAACAGGAATTGCAGCAAATAAATCAATTGCAACCGAAATGCCAATTAATGTTTTTAGTTTAGTTGATTTGCCAGGTTATAGAAAGTTTTAATTATAAAAAAAGTCAAACTCAAGTTTGACTTTTTTATTCTTCAGCTGGTTGACTTTGTCTTTGTTGTTCTTTGTATTTTAAAAGCAATTTTTGTTTACGATAAATATTATTAAATACTATTCCCAAAGAGAAGAAAACCAAAACTGTTGATGTTCCAACCATACTAATAAATCTAATATCTTGGAGTAAGGTTAAATTATAACTCTCTAAAGTTACAATGTATTCATCACTAAATTTTAACGAAATTATATCCACATAAAAGTTTTCATTTAGAGTTTTAATATCATTCTTTGCAATACTAAATTCAACCACATCATCTTCTTTTAAATTGTTAAATTTATTAATATCTAATATTGATTCTTGATTGAATATCATTAATTCAGCATTAAATTCTTTTAACTTTATTTTACATAGATGATTTTCGTCACCAGCATTAGCTGAAACATAAACCACTGTTCCTTGATAAGAAACAACATCTTTCTCTTTTATGGGTTTATTAACAAAAGATGTGAAAAGAATTATTAAAGAATATCCTGTGGCTAATGCATAACAAATAATCATAAATACTAAACTTACAATTTTCTTTTTCATAAAATATTTCCTCTTCATCAAATCTTATCAAAAGGTGATTTCAAAGTCAAGAAATTCAAATAAAAAGAGCCCCAAACGGCTCTTTTTTCTATTTCAAGTATAAACCAATATCTTTAAGGGTAAGTTTTGCTTTTTTCACAAGAGGTTTTGCTGTTGCAGTTCGTGATGAAATTGGAATTTCATTAACATCAACAGCGTGAAGACCATCTTTTGCTTCTATAACAATTTCGCCAGTGATGATTGGTGATATTATTCCAAAAATTGTTTCTTTTCCTGTTGTTATTTTAAGTCCTTTTCTATTTCTAGCGCCAACAGGGATTTCATTTAAACTAAACTTCTTAGCATTTCCTTCTGGTGTTACCATAAGAACTCTATCTAAAGTGTTAACTTGACTAGCAAACATAACTTTTGCTTTGTCGTTTAAACTCATTCCAATAACTCCACCGCTATTACGTTTTGTTATAGGGGCAGTTTTAAATTCGCAATTCACTGCCATACCATCAGTTGAAACCATAAGAACACTAGGAAGATTATCGTTAATTTGAACACCAACAACCCTATCAAAATCTTTGAGTTTAAGCGCAATGCTTCCACTCTTTAAACCATTAAATTCACTTGTTTCACAACGTTTAATGTAACCATCTTGGGTGTACATCAAAAGTTCTGGATTACTAAGCATATCTTGTTCATCAAACAGAGCAACAATCTTTTCTTTTGTTTCCGCTGTTGTTATAGCATTCAATGCTGTTCCTTTTGCGCTAAACTTGCAAGTTGGAATATCTCTAACATTTAATTTAAAGAAATTACCAAAGTTGGTAAACATAACAACTGAACTGTTTGTGCTAGTGTGCGCAGTGAATTTATGAAGCGCATTGATATTTTCATAGCCATAAGTTGGTTGAGCATTTTGAACTTGCTTCATATCGATTTGTTTTAATCTTAAACCATCGTTTGTAACCGCAACCACGCATGGATTGTCTAACAATTTTTCAATTGGAGTTATATCGTAAGTTTCAAAAGTGTCAACAATCTTGGTTTTACGCTCTGTTGCATATTTTTCCTTAATCGCTAACATTTCTTTCTTTATAACTTTAAATTGTTTGTTTTGACTTGATAAAATTGCTTGATATTCAGCAATATCTTTTCTTAGTTGAGCTAATTCTTGTTGAAGCTTAACAGTTTCAAGGTTTGTTAATCTAGATAATCTCATATCTAAAATTGCTTGAGTTTGAATTTCACTTAAGCCAAAACGAGCCATAAGTTTTTGTTTTGCATCTTGATTTGAAGCTGAAGATTTAATTATTCTAATAACTTCATCAATATTTTGAATTGCAATACATAATCCTTCAACAATATGAGCTCTTGCTTCTGCTCTTTCAAGGTCGAATTTTGTTCTTCTAACAATAACATCAAGCTGGAACTTTGTGTAATAACTGAAATAATCTAAAATTCCAAGTTGTTTTGGGCTTCCATTTGCAATAGCCACAACATTATAGTTAAAGTTGATTTGCATATCAGTATGTTTTAGCAAGATTGCAATAATATTATCAACATCAGCATCTTTTTTGAGTGTGATAATCGCTCTAATACCTTCACTACTTGATTCATCTGTTATATCCGCAATATCACTCAACTCATCTTTCATTTTTTCCTTTAATGCACCAATTGATTGCAACATATCAGCTTTGTTTACTTGATAAGGAATTTCAGTTATAACAATGTTTGTTTTTCCGCCCTTTTCATCTTCTGTGTGGAACACAGCACGAATTGGAACTTTACCTCTACCTGTTGCGTATGCTTCACGCATTTCATTAGTTCTGCAAATCATACCGCCAGTTGGGAAATCTGGTCCTTTAACAATTTTAAGCATTTCATCAAGACTAATGTTTGGATTATCAATATATGCAACAACACCATCTATCATTTCGCCAAGATTGTGAGTTGGAATGTTTGTTGCAAGTCCTACCGCAATTCCCATTGCTCCATTAACAAATAAGTTAGGAAAAGATCCTGGAAGATAATCTGGTTCTTTATATCTATCATCAAAGTTAAGGCTAAAGTTAACACAATCTTTATCAATGTCTTTCATAAGTTCCATTGAAAGCGGTGTTAATTTACACTCGGTATAACGATAAGCCGCTGGGCTATCACCATCTATTGAACCAAAGTTTCCGTGACCGTCAACAAGGCGTTCTCCCATAACGAAATCTTGTGCCATTCTTGCAAGAGCCCCATAAACAGAACTATCTCCGTGTGGGTGAAATTTACCCAAAACATCACCAACAACACCAGCACATTTTCTATATTCCTGTTCTGGTGTTAATCCTTGAATTAACATATCATATAAAATACGTCTTTGAACAGGTTTTAATCCATCTTCAACACGTGGAAGTGCCCTATCTAAAATTACATATTCACTGTAAGGAAGCATTGAAGCAGTCATTACTTCTTCAACTGTTTTATGAAGAAGTTGTCCAGTTGGAACAATATTTTTAATTTTGTCGATTTTATCTTTCTTTGATGCCATTAATTGATCCCTCCCTCTTCTTCATCTATTTCTTCAATTTGTTTTTGTTCGAATTCATCAACTCTATTAAAGTTTGCGTGGCGATTAATATAATCTTTTCTCGCACCGATTTCATCGCCCATCCAAAGAGATATTTCTTTATCTGCTTGAACGGCATCTTCCACACCAACTCGAATTATTGTTCTTCTTGCTGGGTCAAGAGTTGTTTCTTTTAATTGGTCATAGTCCATTTCACCAAGACCTTTATATCTTTGAATTGTGTATTTCTTTAGGTCTTTTGTTACTTTTGCAAGTTCTTCATCACCGTAGCAATAAATAATTTCACCCTTAGTTTTAACACCATAAAGAGGTGGCATTCCTATATAAACATTTCCGTTTGTTATAAGCGGGCGCATATACCTAAAGAAGAATGTTAAAAGGATACATCTAATATGCATACCGTCTGGGTCGGCATCACTTAAAATAATAATCTTATTATATTTCAAATTTTCAAGTTTGAAGTCTTCACCAATACCAGTTCCAAGCGCACCAATAATTGTTCTAATTTCTTCATTTGCAAGAACTTGGTCAATTCTTTTCTTTTCACTATTTAGTGGCTTACCACGAAGTGGTAAAACTGCTTGGAAATATCTATCTCTTCCTTGTTTTGCGCTTCCACCTGCCGACTTACCTTCAACAATAAACAATTCGTTAATATCTGCATTTCGGCTTGTGCAGTTAGCGAGTTGCCCTAGAAGCATACTGCCTTCAATTGAGTTCTTGGCGCGCGCCAAACTTTTTGCTTTACGAGCCGCATCTCTAACCTTTGCTGCACCCTTTGCCTTTTCAATGATGATGTTACCAATGTTTTCGTTTTTCTTTGTGTTGAAGAATTCTGTTAAGCCTTGAGTACAAACTGTTTCAACCCTACCACGAGCTTCAACATTTCCAAGTTTAGTTTTTGTTTGACCTTCGAACTGAACATTTTTCATTTTGATGGATAAAACTGCAACCATACCTTCACGGAAGTCATCACCAATGAAAGCAATATCTTTTTCTTTTATTAAGTTATGTTTCTTTGCAAAGTCGTTTAAAACTTTTGTAAGTGCTGTTTTAAAGCCAACTTCGTGGGTTCCACCTTCTGGGGTTGGAATATTATTAACATAACTGAAAATATTTTCAGTGTAGTTATCCACATATTGAATTGCCAAAGATACATATGTATCTTCAATTTCATTTTCAATATAAATTGGTGGCACAAAAAGAGGCTTTTTATCCATTGTTAAACTTGAAACATAGTCTCTAATTCCGCCTTCATAACACAATGTTTCACGCTTTCCAACTCTTTCGTCAATAAGTTCAATGTTAACACCCTTGTTTAAGAATGCTGTTTCTTGAAGACGTTCTCTAACTGTTTCATAATCAAAACGAACATCTTTGAAAACTCTATCATCAGGAAGGAATCTAACATATGTTCCTTTTAGAGTTGTGTTTCCAACTTCGTGTAATCTTTCAACAGGAACACCACTGTGGATTTTTCCATTCTTCTCAACACTTTCAAAACGAGCAAAGTGTTTTTTACCATCTTTATAAACAGTAACTTCCAAATAACGAGAAAGTGCGTTTGTAACAGATGCACCAACGCCGTGCAAACCACCTGAATATTTATAATTGTTATCTCCAAACTTACCACCAGCGTGAAGTTGAGTGAAAACCACTTCAACACCGCTTATTTTAAGTTTTGGATGTGGACTTGTTGGAATTCCTCTACCATTATCCATAACAGATGCCGTTCCATCTTTATGCAAAGTTACTTCAACTTTGTTTCCATATCCGTTTGCAACTTCGTCAATTGCATTATCAATAATTTCCCACAACAAGTGATGAAGACCCTTAACACCTGTTGTTCCAATATACATACCAGGACGCATTCTAACTGCGTCAAGACCTTCTAAAACTACTAAATCTTTTGAATCATAACTAGCCACTTTTATCTCTCCCCATTATTAAATTTTCATTACTTTTATATTATAACAAATTGAAGAAAATTTAGCAAATCAATTTTGGGGTGTGTAAAAAATCACTAAAAATAAATAGTTTGTAAACATATCAGCAATTAGAATTTTCGCAAGAAAAAAGCCAAACCAAAGTTTGACTCTTAAATCAAATAATCTGTTATATCTTCATTCAATATATTGTAGGAACCTTTATTTATTAATGATTCCTTCTTGTATTCACTATCGGCATTTTCAAATATGCTTCTCTTTAAAGCATTAACGAATGTTTTGTAAAATATTTGTATATTGATTTCTTGTTTCGCTGTCATAGAATTTAATTCTTTAATAAGTTCAATTAACCTAATATGCAAAAGTGTGAAATGTCTTTTTTCATAATTAGTATGTTCTTTGTTTTTCATTCCTTGTTTAACAAGTGTATAACTTTCACTAATTTGAATTATTTCTTTTTTTATTTCATTATATCTTTCTTGCGGTGTTTTCTCCATTTTTGTTCTCCTAACTTTAATTTAACACTGAATACAGGTTTTGTCAACCCACATCTTGACAAATTACACTGTTCCGTTATAATAAAATACAAATTCAAGGAGTAACTATGAAAAATAAAGACGAACAAATTTTATTGAAAAATGTTTACATTTTTTATGACAAAGACAGACATGGATTGGTTGCATCTCAGGCTGTTAACTATCCTGGCATTCCATTCACTTGCACACCAAATCCTAGAACTATAAGCGATAGATACGCATATCAAATGTATAAAACAAATAATTTATATTACATAATTTCAAATGGTGGCATGGAACTAACATTTGAACAAGAAGAATTGCTTTTAGAAATACGAGATAAGGTTGTCGGCAATAGCAAAAGTTCTAGAATCAAAAACGAAGATACTGCAACCCTAACTAGAGAAGAAATACATTCACTAGTTGCACAACTAAGTTCCCACATTTCAAAACATCACTTAATACGCCTTTTGAAAACAAATCAAATAACTTGGGAAAAAACTATACTTTAAATCTTTTTATCTTTAAGAATTTGCGTGTTGAAGTACGCAAATTTTTTTATATCTTCAGCGTTTTCAATTAGGTTTTCAACAAGGG
>JBGVFL010000053.1:0-20883 GCA_045120995.1 Candidatus Onthoplasma sp.
CCTGTTGAAATAGTAGGTGATGACTTGTGGATAGCGGAGAAATTCCAATCGAGTCTCGATATAGCTGGTTCTCCTCGAAATAGCTTTAGGGCTAGCCTCTGTGTAAAGATAGTTGGGGGTAGAGCACTGAATGGTCTAGGGGGCTTCGCGGCCTACCGAAACTTATCAAACTCCGAATACCAACGTATCGATAGCAGGGAGTCAGACTGCGAGAGATAAGTTCCGTAGTCAAAAGGGAAACAGCCCAGACCTACAACTAAGGTCCCAAATGTACAGTTAAGTGTGGAAGGATGTGTAAACGCATAGACAACCAGGATGTTGGCTCAGAAGCAGCCATTCATTAAAAGAGTGCGTAATAGCTCACTGGTCGAGTGGGTATGCGCCGACAATAATCGGGGCTAAAACTGTAAACCGAAGTTTAGGAATGTATAAGAAATTATATATTGGTAGAGGAGCAATGTATACGGGCAGAAGCACGATCGAAAGGGCGTGTGGACTGTATACAAGAGAGAATGCCGGCATGAGTAGCGCGAGCGTTGATACAATCAACGCGGTCGAATGTCCAAGGTTTTCTGGGGAAGGTTGAACCACCCAGAGTAAGTCGGGACCTAAGCCGAGGGCGAAAGCCGTAGGTGATGGATAACAGGTAGATATTCCTGTACCACTTAATATAGATAAAGAGTCGAAGCAGGGACGCAGAAGGATAGTGCATCCGCGGGAATGGAAATCCGCGGCTAAATCACAAGTGGGATTAGGTAGTGAAGTACGCCAAATTATTAACCATAAGTGATGATGGGGAGTGAATATAGTAACGAAGTGCATGAATTCACGCTGACAAGAAAAGCTGCTAGATATATATTGAGTGCCCGTACCCCAAACCGACACAGGTGGACGATGTGAGAAACATAACACTGGCGGGATAACCTTTGTTAAGGAACTCGGCAAAATGACCTCGTAACTTCGGGAGAAGAGGTGCCACCAGCAATGGTGGTCGCAGAGAATCGGCCCAAGCAACTGTTTACCAAAAACATAGGTTTCTGCAAAATCGTAAGATGATGTATAGGAGCTGACGCCTGCCCAGTGCTGGAAGGTCAAGGGGAGATGTTAGAGCAATCGAAGCATTGAACTTAAGCCCCAGTGAACGGCGGCCGTAACTATAACGGTCCTAAGGTAGCGAAATTCCTTGTCGGGTAAATTCCGACCTGCATGAATGGCGTAATGATTTGGGCACTGTCTCAACAGAGGACCCGGTGAAATTGAAGTATGTGTGAAGATGCACATTACCTGCGACTGGACGGAAAGACCCCATAGAGCTTTACTGTAGGTTAATATTGAATTTCGAAATTGTTTGCACAGGATAGGTGGGACGCTGAGAAGCGAGGACTTTGGTTCTCGTGGAGCGAACGTTGGGATACCACTCTGATAATTTTGAGGTTCTAACTTGTGGCCATGATCTGGCATGAGGACAGTGTTAGCTGGGCAGTTTGACTGGGGCGGTCGCCTCCTAAAATGTAACGGAGGCGTTCAAAGGTTCCCTCAGGATGAATGGAAATCATCTGTAGAGTGCAAAGGCAGAAGGGAGCTTAACTGTAAGACAGACAAGTCGAGCAGATAGGAAACTAGGACTTAGTGATCTTGTGGTTTAACATGGAATAACCATTGCTTAACGGATAAAAGTTACCTTGGGGATAACAGGCTGATCCATCCCAATAGTACACATAGACGGGTGGGTTTGGCACCTCGATGTCGGCTCGTCACATCCTGGAGCTGTAGTAGGTTCCAAGGGTTCGGCTGTTCGCCGATTAAAGTGGCACGCGAGCTGGGTTCAGAACGTCGTGAGACAGTTCGGTCCCTATCCATCGCAGGCGTAGGATATTTGAATGGGGCTGCTCCTAGTACGAGAGGACCGGAGTGGACGTACCGATTGTGCACCAGTTGTCACGCCAGTGGCACGGCTGGGTAGCGAAGTACGGAAGTGATAAACGCTGAAAGCATCTAAGCGTGAAACATGCCATAAGATAAGATATCCCATAGCATAAGCTAGTAAGACCCCTTTAAGACTAAGAGGTAGATAGGTCAGGAGTGTAAGTGCAGTAATGCATTGAGCGGACTGATACTAATAGGTCGAGGGCTTGATCACCTTCCTTTTGAGAAATGATTCTTTTGTAGAATTACAAAGTGTTTGTATTAAATATGCAGTTGTCATTGTTCTAAACTAACGAAAGTTAGTGTTCAATGAACCATGATGGTGATTATAGCTGAGAGGATCCACTTGTTCCCATTCCGAACACAACAGTTAAGCTCTCACACGTCGACGATATTTGGCTGGAGACGGCCCGAGAAAATAGATCGTTGCCATCAACCTGATAAAGAACTCACAATCTGTGAGTTCTTTTTTTTATTTTCACTATTGACAAGTTGTATATTCTGTGTTAACATTCAAACAAGAGGTTTAGGATGAAAGAATCGGTTATTAAAAAAATTGAAGATATGAAAGCGTTAACACGTGAAGAAATTGCAGAAATTCATGGTTGTAAACCAAGCGAAGTATGTATGGGAGATTATATTGCTTGTAACACCAATGATAAAAAGTGTCCATATAGAGTTGTTATGGGATTTGCAAATTTTGAAAATTCTAGTTGTGAAAGTTTAGGAAAGTTAGAAGTAGTTTATGGTAGACAAATGGAAAAAGATGAATCATATTTAACTCCAAGACAAAGATTAAAGAAAAGGTTTTCATTGGATTATTGGGGACTCGATATAAAACATTCTGAAATCAAAGATTTGGGTAATGTTAGAGTTGTTTATGGATCTATTTGGTTAAATGAAAATATAACAACCTTAGGTAATCTTGAATATTTAGGTTCAAGTTTATACTTAAATAGAACAAATGTTGAAGATTTTGGTAATACAAGAGTAATTGAAGGAAGATTGAATATAGAAAATATAAGAGGAAATTTAACAACTCTAGGTGATAAAATAGAAAGGATTGGTTTAATCTATATAGATACTTTAACCTTAGAAAGCTTAGGAAGCACACAAAAGGCAAGAATTGAGAGAGGTTCTAAAGTTTCTAATAAATTATCAAGAGAAATTAGAACAAAATTTGTTGAACAAAACGGAAAAATTATAAGAAAAGAAGCATTCGAAGAACTATCATTATAATAAAAAACAAGGAATTAATCCTTGTTTTTTTCATATAAATTGTAGATGTATGATTTTGTTAAATTGTATTTTTCTTGCAAAACTTTAAATACAATCTTTTTATCTTCAGTTTTTAGTAAAGTTTTCATTTCTTTAATCAATTTATCATCGGATATTTGTTTTTTAAGTTCTTCTTTTTGCTCAATAATAATTACAAACTCACCTTTGGGATTTTCGTATGTGAAAGGGAGTGTTGCAAATTCAACTTTTTCGTTCATTTTTGTTATTTCGCTAACAATACTAACTTTTACTTCACCTAGATAGTTATATAAACTTTCTAGATCTTTATTTAAGTTATATTTTGATGAATAAATAATTTTAGTTCCATTGAAATTTTTTATGTCATTAAGCTGACTTTTAAGTTCTTTATTCTTCTCACTTAAAAAGCCAAAGAAAGCAAATTTTGTTGCATCAAATCCGCTTAAAACTAGAGCGCTAAGGCCGGCATTAGCACCGGGAATAATTGTGAATTTGATATCATTTTCGATAAGTTTTTTTGCTAAAATATTTCCGGGATCGCTTATTACAGGCATTCCAGCATCGCTAATAACTGCAACATTTTTTCCATCATTCAAAAGAGAAATAATTCCATCTGCAGAGTTTTGTTCATTAAACTTATGATAAGCAATTGTTTTAGCTTTAATTTCATAATGATCTAATAAAATTTTGCTATGTCTTGTGTCTTCACAAGCTATAACATCGCAAGATTTTAAAACATTAACAGCTCTATAAGAAATATCTTCAAGGTTTCCAATAGGTGTTGAAACAAAAAACAACATTTTAATTCTCCATATAATTAATTTTTTTATTTGTTTTTATTGCGTATTCAATTTCTGATTTGGTACTTTCACCAATGTATTTATTTTTATTAATGACAAAAATTTCATCAGATAAATCAATTTTTCTTTTATGCATATCGTCAAGCATTATTTTGGTTTTGGTTAATTCGCCTTCACTCATATTTTCCCAAACCTCATTATCACCTGAGTGACCAAATAAGCCAACAGAAATAACAATGTTTCCTTGCAATGTTAGTTCTTTTTGAATGCGCATAAAGTCATCTTTAAATTTAGTTGAACCACATAAGGTTATCACTTTATAGTTTTCTATCATATTGTCTCCTTGTTTTTAGTGATTCTAACGCCAGGTTTAGCGTTTTTAATAGCTTCAATTAAAACTAAATTAGCATCTTTATCACCATTAAAAATAAACTTCATTTGTTTAACTTCAATATTATATTTGCTGCATAAGCTCACAATTTCTGTGGATCTGGTTGCAATATGTACCATATATAATCTGCCTTTATCTTTAAGTAGTTCGCTTGATTTTGCTATAATATCTTCAAGAGTTGCTTCTAATTCGTGTCGAGCAACTGCAATTTCATATTTTTCGTTAATTTTGTTATTTTTTGATAACTTAAAATAAGGTGGATTACATATAATCACATCAAGATGTTTTTTAAAATCTGTTAGCTTTAAATCTTTGAGATTACAATTAAGAAGTTTACTTCTTCTTTTGAATCCATTTAAAGAAATATTCTCTTCTATAATTTTACACATTTCTGGTTGAATTTCGTTGAAATATAAATGGTTAAAAGGGCAGAGAGAGTAGGCATAGAAACTTATAACGCCACTTCCTGCACAAAGTTCTAAAACATCATCACTATGTTTTATATTACAAAATTTAGCAAGCATAATTGCATCTTGCGTAAACTTATAATAATTGTCACTTTGGTAAATTGAAATACCATTGTCGAAGTGTTCTAACTTAAAATTGTCTATTTTTCTCATTGATTCCCTTGTTTCAATTTACCCAGAAAATTTCCTAAAATTTCTGCTAATTGAAATACCATTGTCGAAGTGTTCTAACTTAAAATTGTCTATTTTTTTCATTTTTATCTTTTAGATGAATATCTTTTAGATCATAAACTTTAATTTCAGTTATATCATCTTTAGTGAAAGTTACTGTTACAGTTTCTTTTAGGAAATCTCTTGAAGTTACTGTTCCTTTTCCATCTGGAGTTGTTACTAAAGAATTTTCTTTAGGCATTTTCTTTTGCATATCTGCATAAAATTCATCTTCATATTTGAAACAACAGAGAAGTCTTCCGCACATTCCATTAATACGATTTGGGTTAAGGGCAATATTTTGATTTTTTGCCATTTTAATACTTACCTTATCAAAATCATTTAAAAAAGCTTTACAGCAAGTAACTCTACCACAAACACCAATTGCACCAACTTTTTTAGTTTCATCACGATTGCCGATTTGGCGCATTTCTATTCTTGTTTTGTATCTAGAACTTAGTACTTTAATAAGTTCTCTAAAATCAACTCTCTCATCAGAAGTGTAGTTTACGCCAATTCTATTTTTATCCAAACTCAAAGTAATAAAACCTATCTTCATATTGAGTTTTAATTTATTAGCTTCTTCTTTTATTTCTGGCAAGATTGATCGAGCGTATTTGCAATTTTCACAATTTTGCTTCTTATCTTCGGCATTTGCTATCCTAACAATATCAACAAATTCAACATCTGGTTTAATTTCAACAAATGAATTAACAATAGCCAAGTCTAAACATCCATTATTTGAAATTACAACAAGATCTTTTTGTTTTACATCGAGTTTATTTGATAAAGAGTAGAGAGTTTGAGATGAATTTAATGTTGATAATTCTATTGCTTGCATAAAAATTTCTCCTTTAAAATATTGAATAATAAATTGTCTAAAATGTAACTAAAATTCACATTAGACATTTGTTTTTTATAAGAATCTTCAACAAGAGTTAAAGAATTTATTAGAGCTTGTTTAGGATAGTTTGAATTAATTAAGGTGATTAATTCTTCGAAAATTGAATCGTTGTTTATACAAGATAAGAAAACTTTTTGAAGAATAGGGAAGAATAATGCCTTATTGAAATCTTGAAGAGATGTTACAACCTTTGGAATATCTTGAGAAGACTTTAAATTTTCAAAGATTGTTTTTATAGCATTTAATGTTTTTTGATAATCACCATCAGTTTCAAAGTTCAAAATTTCTGTTAAATTTAAATTTGAATTTAAATATCTAGATATATCAATTTTAGATTGTTTTAATTCATCTTCAAGCAAATTTAAATCTTCACTAGAAATTTTAGGAACATAAATTTTATGTAGTCTACTTAAAACAGTTGGTAATAATTTATCAATTTTAGAGCATGTTAAAATGAAAATAGTTGAAGAATTTGGTTCTTCAAGAGATTTTAAAAGTTTGTTTTGAGAAATTTCATTAATAGTTTCAGCATTCAATATAACAAAAACTTTATAATCTGAAGAGAGAGGCTTGGTGTTTAACTTACTCATTAAATTATTAACATCTTCAACTTTAATAGTATTTTGTTCAAGCTTAAAGAAATCGGGGTGTGAGTTGTTGTTGAATTGTTTACAGGCGAAACAAGCATTACACCCACATTTATTTTCACAAATAATAGACTTAGCAAAAAGCATAGCAATATTATTGTTTAATTCTTTATCTGATGAATTAAAAAGGTATGCGTGATGTAGATTTTTATTAAGATTGAGTGAAGTATATAATTTAGTTTTTCTTAAATTTTCAATCATATTGGGATTATAACACAAAAAACAAAAATTTACAAATAAAAATTTATTGACATCTATACAAATTAATTGTAAGATAAAAATAATAATGGAGGAAATTAAAATGAATGGTAGAAGAAAAGGTTTTTTAATAGCTAGTTCAGTTTTGACTATAGTTAATTCAGTTTTAATACTTTTAACAGGCATTGTTCTTATTCTTATGGGAACTATAACAACTGAAGAATCTATGAAAAATGATTATTTAAACAAGCCAGAAGTATATACATATGGCGAAAATTTAGATGGTAGTTATTATTTTACATATGTAGATGATGATGGATTCACTGTTAAAATGAATGAATCAGAGATTGAATTAACAGCAAAAGTTATGTCTATAACACTTAAAGTTATTGGCGTATCTTTCTTGGTTGTTAATGTTATAAGATTAATCTTAGCAATTAGAATATTAGTTAATGTTGGGAAAAATAAATTTGGAAAACCAAGCGTTATTACTTCAATGATAATAAATATTTGTTTATTTAATTATTTAGATGTTGTTTTAACGATCGTTGGAATGGTGTCAGCAGATCATTCGAATCACACAGCAACAGCTGTAAATTAATAGATATTCATAAAAAAAATTAGAGAGTATTCTCTAATTTTTTTATAATTTAATTTTAGTGATTTTGAACTGAACAAGACCAGCTGGTGTTTTAATAACGGCGATATCATCAACTTTTTTACCCATTAAACCAGCTCCAATTGGAGAAGCGTTACTAATTTTACCATTAAGTGGATCAGAGTCAGTGTCTCCAACGATTGTGTATTCAAGATTTTGTTTTGTTTTAAGATTTGTTATGCTAACTCTGCAACCAACGCCAACTTTTTTAGTGTCAACCTTTTTAGGGTCAATAATTACTGCTGATTTTAATTTGCTTTCAAGATCGAAGATTTCAGCCTCTGTGCTTGCTTGTTCTTCTCTTGCTATGTCATATTCACTATTTTCACTTAAGTCGCCATAACTTCTTGCTTCAGCAATTTTGTTTGCAACTTCTTGTCTTCTAACAGATTTTAAATAATTTAATCTTTCAATTGTTTTTTGATATCCTTCTTCTGTCATAAATGTTTTTTCGTCCATACTATATTCTCCTTTTAATAGTTTGATTTTTATATTGTTGTTTGGTATACAACAAAATAGTTGCAATAGAAAACCTATCGCAACATCTTTGTTTTATTTATGTTAAGATTATATCATTTGCAGAACATTATTGTCAAGAGATTTTATACTTTTTTAATAGCTTCTTCAAAATGCTTTTCAACCAGCTCAGTTCCTTGCATTCCAATAGAAACGCCAAATTTATTATTTAATATATAATCCACAGACTTTTGACCAACAGAGTAGGCGTAACTTCTATCAAAAGCTGAAGGAGTTCCTCCTCTTTGAATATATCCTAGTATATGCGGTCTAAACTGAAACTTGCATTTTTCTTGCAAAATTTTAGCCAATTCATTACAATCAACACAATCTTCACGTACTAAAACAATGGTTGGTAGGTGTACATCGTTATGGGTTCTTTTGATTTTTTTAACAAGAGCGTTTAAATCAAAATCACTTTTTGTTACAATTAAGTCGGTGTGAAGCGCTAGGGCAGCGGCGTTTATTAAATCTTCACAATCTCGACCCATAATTTTAACAACTCCGCCGTAATCAAAAGACGACAAACAATCACTTATTTTATCAATTGAATCAACAATATTGTTTAGGGCTGTATTGAAACCAATAGTATAAGAAAAATTCAAATCATTATCAATAGTTGCAGGAAGTGTTAAAACGTTAATTCCAGCATCTCTTAAGTCTTTAGCTCCTCTAATTGTTCCATCACCACCAATAACAATTAAAGCATCAATTTTGTTACTTTTTAAGTTTTGTAAAGCTTTATTGAAATAGTTCTTCTTTAAAAATCTTGGGCATCTGCTGCTTTTTAAAACACTTCCGCCAACATTTATTTTTCCAGTTAAAAGAGAAAAGTCTATTTCAACAAATTTATTGTCAATTAAGCCGTCGTAACCACCAATAAATCCAATAAGTGGAATATTATGTTCACTACAAGCAGTGTATATACCATAAATAGCAGAATTCATACCTGGGGCATCTCCGCCACTTGTTAAAACTGCAATTTTTTTAATTTTCATAAGTCCCCCTAATCTTATAAAAAGTTATAATCCTTTATAAAGCTCTAAAACAAAACGATCAAAAACAACTTCTTCAATAAAGTCATCTGCTTTAAAAGTGCAAATTCCAAACACATTAAAGTCATAAGCATGTTTATCAAGCAGAACTGGGGTTGGAATGTTTAATAAATGACATAGATTTGCTAGCATATCAAAAAAAGTAGTTGTTTCAGTGTCAACTTTTACTGTTTTGCTTTTTACTATTTTTTCATTACTAACAACTTTTCCCCAAATTTTAATCATATATAATATATATTATTAAATTATAACTAAAAAAGCAATTCATTTTATAAATATAATTCAATTTGTTTTATAATAACTTGTAAATTAAACTAAATAAATTGACAAAATTTATAAAATTTAATAACATAATTTTATGAGTAAAGTAGTTTCATTATCATATTTAAATGATTATAATATTGATGAGTTGAGAAATGTTGTTCAAAACAACTTTGATGTTTTTAATATTAAAAATAAAATTAAAACAAATATGAAAGTTTTAATTAAAGTTTGTTTACCAAATGCAATATCAAAAGATGAAGCAGAAACAACAAACCCTGCTGTAATTCGTGCTGTTGTTGATTGTTTATCAAAAATGGGTGCTAAGTGTATTGTTGCAGATAGTCCATATAAGAAATTTAATGAAGAGTTCTTAAGTGATGTTTATCTTAATACTGGAATGCTTGAAATGGCAAATTTAACCAAATGTGAGTTGAATCAAAACTTAAAAACAACTAATTTTGAAATTATTAATGGCGTAAAAACCAAAGGAACAAGAATCCTTGATGTTATAAATGATGTTGATGCAATTATTAACATTGGCAAGATTAAATTTGATGAAAATTTAGGATATTTAGGATCAACATCTAATGTTTTTGGATTTATTCCAGGGGAAATGAAAACACTTGCTCTAAACAGATTAACAACACTAGCTGACTATAATGATTATTTGATTGACCTTTATGAAAGTATTCAAGAAAAAATTATTTTGAATATTCTTGATGGAGTTGTTGCATTAGAAGCAAACAAAACTCAAAGAATGTTAAATTGCATAGCAATGAGTGAAAATACATACTGTTTAGATGCTTTAGTGTTTGATATATTGGGCATTAAATATTCAAATACATTGCTTAAACAAGCGGAAAATAGAGATTTATTTGATTCTAACAAACCATATAAATTAGTTGGTGAGAAAATAGATAAATTTAAAGTTGAAGACTTTTCTATTGTTGAATTTGATAATAATAAAGAAATAAATCAACCTAAAGGATACTTTAAATCTCATCAACCAAGAGTTATTATAGATAAAAATAAGTGTAAGGGTTGTAAGATTTGTAGCAAAATATGTCCAACCAATGCTATAACAATGAAATTTGATAAAAATGGTGAATTGTTTGCTGAAGTTGATTATAATAAATGTATATTTTGTAATAAATGCGTAACGGCTTGCCCATATAGTGTTATAATAAACAAAACCCCACTTGCTTATAAAGTAATGATGCGAGAAATTGAAAAATACAATAAAGAAGAAAAATAAAAAAACAATACATAAAAACAAAGCAAATGATTGAAAATATAATCAAATAGGAGATTATATGTTTAGATTGTTTGCTTTTATTTTTACTTGTTTGGGTGGGTTGAATTGGCTTATGATTGGAGCTCTTCAATATGACTTTATTGCTGGTATATTTGGGACACAAGCAAATGTGTTTAGTAGGATAATTTATGTGTTTATTGGATTTTGCAGTATGTATATTTTAATTGTAACGCTTTTTTCAAAAGGAAGACTCAAATTATTTGGATATAAAAAGAAAAAACCAGTTCAAAGACGGGAAGAGGTGGAAGAGTTTTAAAACTCTTTCTTTTTAACCTTTATTTTTCTTTACACAATTTTTTATTTGTGATAATATCATCTTAAGGGGTAAACGAATTGGGAAATAGAAATATTTCTTTTGTGTTTTATCTCTTTTTGTTTACCAAAATTTAAGCTAAGGAGAAATTATGAATATAGAAGTTGCTGCAAGCACAAAAGTGGGATATGTTGTTCCAAAAGAAGAATTAGATCTATTTGGCGGAAGTTCGGCAGGTGTTTGTTATATGCCATTAAATTTTGAAGCATTAAAAAATGAACCAATTAAGAGAACAGGAAGAAGAAGCAATGGAACAAAAGCAAGTGGTCATCACAGTGTTTTTGGTCACACTAGAATTACTTTTGATCTTGAGAATGTTCCAAAGTTGTTTGCAATGTTGCTTAATAATGAAAAAGTATTTGATACAAGCGAAAAGTCAGCTAGATACACAAATATGCAACTTGAAGGTATTGAAAAATATCTATATGATAAATGGTTAGATAAGTTTGTTAAATTGATTAGTGAAAAATATGGCAAATATTCTTATTTTGATGAAAAGAGAATCAAAAAATTGGCTATGGAAAATGCAAGATATTTTACTTCAGTTATGACCCCAACATCAATGAGATATACTGTAAGTTATCAACAATTAAACTATATGTGCGGTTGGATGAAAGAGTTTGAACATAGTAATAACAAAATTTACAAAATGCTTGCACCAACAGCGAGTGAATTCGTTCAAAGAATGGAAGATTTTGGCTATCTTGATAAAGACCTTATGAACGATGGAAAAAATAGAGAATTTTCACTTATCGGAAAACGTGTTCGTCAAGAACAGTTTGGTGAATGTTATTCTGTGAATTATATGGGAAGTTTTGCAATGCTTGCTCAAGCTCAACGTCACAGAACTTTACACTATGAAATGATGCTTGATAAAAATCCTGAATATTTCATACCTTTAATTTTAATGGATAATGATTATTTGGTTGAAGAATGGTTGAGTGATATGGAAAAAGTTGAACATTTACTACCACAAGGACAACTTTTAAAGATTAATGAACGTGGTGATTATGAAAATCTCATTTTGAAAGCGAAAGAAAGACTTTGCACTGCTGCTCAACTTGAAGTTGCTCGCAACACTCAATACACAATTGAAAGAATGATTAAAAACACAGATAATGAGTTTGTTAGAAAAGATCTTGAAAAAATCAACACTGGAGCAAGATGTACTAGTGGATATAAATGCGCAACTCCTTGTGCTTTTAAAGAAGGAATTGATTTAAGTAGATTAATATAAAAAATCCTTAAAAATTCGATAAAATACTATTTTATAGGTGTTTTGATAAATATTCAATAAAAATTAAAACCCACATATTTTGTGGGTTTTTTATTAATTTATAAACTTGAATAACTTTCAAGCAAGTATTTATTAAAAAATAGAAACAATTTTATATTTTTTGTGTTAAAATGTTTGCAACAAAAGGAGAAAATATGTCTAATAGTTTTGGTGCTTTTTTAAAAAGTAAAAGACAAGAAAAAAATTTAACACAAAAACAATTGGCTAAATTGTTAATAGTAAGTGAGTCTGCGGTTAGCAAATGGGAAAAAGATGTGGCTCACCCAGACATCACTTTGCTTCCAAAGTTAAGCGAAATTTTAGGGGTTAGCGAACACGAACTAATCACTTCAAGCATTGATGAAAAAAGTAGAGAAGAAAAGGTTCAAGCAAAAAAGTGGAGAACTCTTAGCTTTTCTTGGAGTTTGTTTTTCTATATTGCATATGCTCTTGCACTTATTCCATGTTTTATTTGTGATTTGGCAATAAATAAAGGACTCACTTGGTTTTGGATTGTTTTGTCGGCATTAATTCTTGCTTTCACTTTCACAAATCTTCCTAAACACATTAAAAAGCACAAACTGATATTTATTCCGCTATCAATGTATTTAGCATTGACACTACTTTTAGGGGTTTGCTGTATTTACACAAAAGGAAATTGGTTTGGTGTTGCTTCACTTTCAGTTTTGTTTGGTTTAATAATAATCTTTATGCCAATTTATATTTCAAGATATAAAATCTTTGAAAAGGTTAAAAAATATACTGATTTTGTTTCTGTTGGAATAGATTTTGTGGCACTCAATATGCTGTTAATAGTTATTGATATATTCTCAGTTACTAACAAATATGCGAATAATCATTGGTTCTTTAAAATAGCTTTTCCAATCACTTTGGTGTCCTATTTATTCTTAAACATTTTAATGGCAGTTCGTTTCTTGAAAATAAATAAACTATTAAAAACAAGCATCATTTTAACATTGATAAATTCATTATATCTTGTGCCACCATGCCTTAAATTTAAAAATCCAGAACTTCAAAGAAATTTATCTCACGATATGAACATATTCAAAGCAGACTTTTCTCGTTGGATTCCAGAAGTGACCTTAGATCAAAACATTCACGCTATAGTTGCTTTAACATTGTTGGGACTTGCAATCACTTTCTTGATCGGCGGTTTGCTATTATACTTTAAAAGAAAAAAATCCAAATAATAATATGCACACACTAAAAAACACTCCAGCTAGGAGTGTTTTTTCTATTCTTGAATAAATATATTTGCTTTTTCTAGAATTGTTTCAAGTTCGTAAATTAGGCTTTCACGAACGGTTACAAGAGTGTTTAATTTGAATGCTTTATTTGTTCCAGTGTCTTTAATATAAACTTCATCAATACCGTTATAATCACTCAAAATTTTCTTAACCGCATCGTGAATAATGCCATCGTTAACATTATATTTTAACCATAATTTTTTAGGTTTAACAACTTCAATTTCTTCATATGGATTTTCTTCTTGAGATGCTTCTGAATTCTCATGTTTATCCATAAGTTCGATGTTATCAGCTGTAATTGTTGGTTTTTCACCATCACGAAGAGAGAATCTTCCTCTAATTGCAATAAGAGCATCGGTTTCAAGTATATCTTTAAATTTATCAAACACTTTCGGGAAAACAACAACCTCAAAACTTCCTGTTAAGTCTTCAATACCAACAAATGCCATTCTTCCGCCAGATTTTGTTTGAATAATTTTAAGATTTGATATAACACCACCGCAAGTTACAGAGTCGCCATTCTTTAATCCTTTATAGAGTTCTTCTTTTTCGTTAATTATAGAGTCAAAAGAGTTGTCGCATTGGCAATCACTTTCTTCATCATCTGTTGAGCTTGGTATAAATGATGAGTCAAAAGTAAAATTTTTAATAACATCTAAGAAACTATCGAGTGGGTGACCGCTTAAATATGTTCCAGCAATTTCTTTTTCATATTGCAATTTAATTGTATTATTAAATTCATTTAGTTTTGGAATTTCGTTATCTTCTATTAACCTTGTTTCATCAATAATATCGCCGAAGAAACTCATTTGACCATCCATTGCCTTCTTTTTTCTTTCCAAACATCTGTCAATCATTATAGAGAATACTGCCATTAATTGACTTCTAGTTTGTCTAAAACAATCAAAAGCACCAGTTTTAATTAATGATTCAATACAACGCTTGTTAAGAGCTTGCGGAGTTGCTCGCCAAATGAAATCATTAAAGTCTTTATAATGGCCATTTTCTTCTCGTTCTTTAATGATGTCTTCCATAACACTAACGCCAACATTTTTAAGAGCGGATAGACCAAAACGAATAACTTTACCATCAGTTGAGAAATACACATCACTTTTATTAATATCTGGTGGTAAAACCTCAATTTTTTCTTGTTTAGCATAAGCGATATAGTGAGTTAATTTTTCAATATTTGTTATTCTGTTATTAAGTGTTGCTGTAATAAATTCCGGCAAGTAATAAGTTTTTAAATATGCTGTTTGATAGGTTAGAAGAGAGTAAGCTGCAGCGTGAGACTTGTTAAAGGCGTAAGAAGCGAAAGCTTCCATTTCGTTCCAAATTTTGTTTGC
Source organism: Candidatus Onthoplasma sp. (assembly GCA_045120995.1). Taxonomy (GTDB): domain Bacteria; phylum Bacillota; class Clostridia; order Christensenellales; family UBA1242; genus Onthoplasma. The sequence goes on from JBGVFL010000053.1 coordinate 14,812, forward strand.
AACTTCTTCGCTAACACCGTTATTAACAGCACCGATAATTGCAGAATTATATTTGCCGTGATCATCAGTGTAAGCTTCTTTTCCATAAAGGAAAGCATCTTTCCATTTAAGCATTTCAGCAAGTTTTTTCTTACCCATAGCACGACGAATCATATCAGCTTGACCAAGCGTGAAACCCGCCATTTCCTGACAAATTTTCATAACTTGTTCTTGATAAACAATACAACCATAAGTTACCTTTAAAATTGGTTCCAAAATAGGGTGGTCGTAAGTTGTGTCCTCTGGGTGGTGCTTGTTGTGAACATACCTTGGAATACTATCCATTGGGCCAGGGCGATATAGTGAAACTGCTGCAACAATATCTTCAATACAAGATGGTTGAAGTTCCTTCATAAATTTTTGGAAACCACCAGATTCTATTTGGAATATTCCTTCAGTGTTACCAGTGGAGATTAGTTTAAATACATTTGGGTCATCGTATGTGCAATGTTCAAAATCAATTTCAACGTTATGGTTTTTCTTAATAAGTTTTTGAGCTTCAACAATATCTGTTAAGTTTCTTAATCCTAAGAAGTCCATTTTGAGGTGACCAAGGTGTTCCATATCTGCACCTTCAAATTGAGTTGTGATATCTTCACCGTTACGGGCAAGTGGAACGTGTTTGTCAAGAATATCTGCACCAATAATAACACCACAAGCGTGGGTTGAACTTTGTCTTGGGAAGTCTTCAACCTTTATTGCAATGTCAACCATCTTTTTAACTTCTGGGTCGGAGTTATACATTTCAACAAGTTCAGGAACAACATAAACTGTTCCAAAATCTTTATCTCCTTCTTTTGGAATATGAAATCCAAATGCCTTTGGAAGAATAGGGCTTTTATACATAGGAATCATTTTGGTTATTTTATCACAAGTGTTATAAGGAACACGCATAACACGGCCAACGTCTTTAATTGCATTTTTAGCTTTCATTGTGCCAAATGTTATAATTCTTGCAATTCTATTTTCACCATATTTTCTTTTAACATAATCCACAACTTCTTCACGTCGATTATCTTGGAAGTCAATATCAAAGTCGGGAGCTGTAACACGTTCGCTATGAAGAAAACGTTCAAAGAGTAGGTCAAATCTAAGTGGGTCGATGTTGGTAATCCCTATGGCATATGCAATAAGAGATCCAGCACCAGAACCACGACCAGGACCAACAGAAATTCCCATTGTTCTTGCTGCATTAATATAATCCCAAACAATTAGGAAATATTCAATAAACCCTTGTTTTTCAATTACTGCCATTTCGCTGGCAACTCTTGCTCTAATTTCATCAGTATAACCGCCATAACGTCTTTCAACACCCTTATCGATAAGATTCATAAAATATTCTTTAGGTGTTAAACCAACTTCAGTAGTGTATCCGCCTTCTGGCACATATTTAGGGAAGAGATAATGCCCATAAACAAACTCATAATTACATTTATCTGCAATTTCAAGTGTCGTTGCTAAAGCCTCTTCATCGTTTGGAAGCCCAGCTAACATTTGATCATATGTTTTAAAGTATAATTCATCTGTTGGAAACTTAAAACGATCTGGATCATCAACAAATTTTTGCATTGAAACACACATCAAAACATCTTGCATTTCAGCATCATCTTCCATTAAATAGTGAACGTCGTTTGTTGCAACAAGTTTGATGTTGAATTTTTTAGAATATTCTCTAAGTTTGTTATTAACAATTTCTTGATCTGCAAGTTTGTTGTGTTGAATTTCAAGGTAATAATCTTCACCAAAAAGATTTTTAAACCATAAAATTAATTCTTCGGCTTTTTCATATTGTTCCTCTAAAATAAGGCGAGGTACATCGCCACCTAAACAAGCTGATAAGCAAATTAAACCTTCGTGATATTGTTCTAAAGTTTTATAATCAATTCTTGGTTTATAATAAAATCCATCTCGGAAGGCAATAGTATTTAGCATACTCAAATTTTTATAACCTTGTTCGTTTTTAGCAAGGATTACCAAGTGAGCAAATCTTTGTTTACCTTTTTTAACAGTTAAATCATCATCAACGTAAAATTCCGTGCCAAAAATAGGTTTAATTCCCGCATCTTTGCATGCGTCAAAAAACCTTGTTGCTCCAAACATATTTCCGTGATCTGTTATTGCAACTGCGGGCATATTATATTGCTTTGCAAGCTTTACTAATTTCTTAATTCTTGCGGCGCCGTCAAGTAATGAAAACTCTGTGTGAACGTGAAGGTGAACAAAAGGTTTCATTTGAGTTATTTCTTCCATTGGTTTTCTCCTAAGCTTAATTATTCCCCTTTAATTTCTCATATAACTCAATAATTTTATCAAGTCTATATTTTATTCCAGCACGACTAATATTGTTTCCTAAAAGAGTTCTAAGTTCGTTTAGTGAAACATCTGGATTTGCAATTCTAGCCAAAGCCACCTCTCTAAGATTTTCATCAAGATAATCAATAGAGTAGTTATCAACAATATAATTTATTGCTTTTAACTGAGTTTGACTTGCTGTTAATGTTTTATCTAAATTGCTTTCAAAACAATTGTTTTGTCGGTTAATATTATTTCTCATTTCGCGAATTGCCAAACTGTTTTGTATATCTAGAGCAGTATACGTTGCTCCTAATTTAACAAGCAAATCACTAATAATATTACTATTTTTAGTGTAAATAACATAGTTAGATTGGCGTTTAATCACCTTAAGGTCAAAGCCATAAGATTTGAGTAAATCTAAAATCACTTTTGAATTATGTTCATCACGAATAACAAATTCCAAACTATAACCTTTTGAGTTTTTGTTATTGTCTTGATTATAATAAAATCTTCCATTCATCAAGAAAAACGATTTAAGAAGAGTTAATTTATCACACTCCTCAACAAAATAATTTAAATCCAATTTTGTTTTGAAATTTAAATCAATTAAAATGTCATAAATGTTTCCAACTAAACACAAAAAATCATCCCAACTATTAATTTCGATGTTGGGATAAAAGTTAGAAACAATTTTTATTGTTTTTTCTAAAACGCTTTGATGAGCATTTATTATTAAATTTGTTTTAGCCTTATTTATTTGAGCGGAAAGAATAACAACGTTAAGAAAAGCGTGACTGCAACAATTGTTATTGGGTATTGTATTTAGTATTTGTTGTTTGCAGTCGTTCATCTTTAGCTCCTTTTATTTCTTTTTTCTTTCTTTAATTTCGGAAGTTGATTATAATTTACAATTGCGCTATCTGGGATTCTAAGTCTTAAACAAGCTTCAAGTCCAAGATGACAATCCCCAACACGTTTAGGGGAGTGAGCATCGCTATCTACAACAAATTTACAACCAAGTTCATAGCATTTTAAAATTTCAGCATCGGTCATACCTAAACGCTTGCCATTAAGTTCAATTAATGTGTTGGTTTCTTTTGCAACTCTGGCAACTTTTTCAACATCAACCTTACAAGCATGATTTAGGTGAGTTAAAATATCTATATCATATTTTCTCATTGCGTTTATATATGCATTTGTGTTTTTTTCTCGTTGCCTTTTGCTAGTGTGGTGAAAAAATTCACACATAATATTTTTAAAAACAAATCTCATTTGTTCTTTGCTACTAGTAGATTTAACAAGCCTGTGAAATCCCATAAGAAGAATATCTAAATTTTCCATATCTTCAGGAAGAATATCAATATCACCGTTGCTAGAAATTATGTTTGCTTCAACACCCAATAAAACATCAATAGGGTACATTTCCTTTGCATTTTCAATTTTTTCCTTAACCAAAGGAATATCTTTTCTTCTAACACCATACATTTTTTGATTAAATCCATGATCAGTGATGGCGATTTGGCTTAAACCTTTTTCATAAGCAGCGCGAACATTATCTTCAATAGTTCCTTTTCCGTGACCATTCCTAGAAAATTTTGTATGAGTATGATAATCAGCAAGAAGTGCCATTTTTTCTCCTTTTCAATTTAATTTTATTTAACTTATTGTTTATAACAATAAATTTGAATTTAAAACTTTCAATCCATTATATCATTAAAAAACAAATAAATCAAACATTTAGCTTTTGAGTTTTATTTAATTTTAAAAATGTTTTTTATTTGCATCTTGACAAAAAACTACTTTATGATATAATGCGATTAGTGAAGGAGAAAGGTGAATATGTATAATGAAGCTTGGGATAAAGCAGAAAATTTTATGGAAAAAGAACTTGGTTATTCAATGAGAGAAGCAAGAGAAGTTCGTGATTTAATTGTTGATTATTCAAAAAAGTTTGAGGCAGAAGAATTCTTTAATAGTGACGGTTTTTCTAGAATTATAAAAGAAAGTAAAACTACAAAGTTATCAAAAATATATTTGGCTGAAATGTGTGTTCAATTAGATTATTTAATTGATAACATTGATATTGATCAAGTTATAAAAACACATTTTATGAATAATAGAAAAGTTAACAATTTGAAAAAAGAAATTGAATATGCCAAAGCATTGTGGAACTTAATTAAATATAGCATTCTTCCACTTGAGGTTTTTTGGGCTATGGAGCAAGAAGTTGAAAATGGTATGATTTTAACTGAAAAGGAAGAAGAATTATATTATTATATGGTAAAAGTTGCGCAAGCATATTTAAGAGAAACATCAAATTTAACAGAATATATTTCATACTCAAAAATTAAAGAACAAGAAGATAATAGTGAATTTTCAATTTAAACAATAAAAAAGAGCAAGCAGCTCTTTTTTTAATATTCCACAAATTCAATTTCGGGTTCTAAATCCTCATTGGTGGCGGATTTAACTTTTTCTTGAATAAGAGTGATTAGTCTTTTCACATCTTCAGCGGTGGCGGAGTTGGAGTTGATTATGAAACCTGCGTGTTTTGTTGAAATTTCCGCTCCGCCAATTTTTGTTCCTTTAAGCCCTAATTCATCAATCATTTTTGCAGGAATAATATTGCCACGCTTAAAAACACTTCCGGCAGAATATTTGTCTAGAGGTTGAGTGGATTTCTTGTTTTCTATTGTTTCCTTAATTCGTTTTAGAATTAAGGTTTTATCATCTTTAAATAATTTTAATTTAACTTTGGTTATAATATATTCGCTAGATTTAAATAGGGAAGTGCGGTAGCCAAATTTACAATGATCATGACCTAATCTCAATTTTTTTGCCAAGTCGCTTTTATGATAGCATTCAACCCATTCAACAAAGTCGCTAAAGTTTGTTTCGAATGCGCCAAGCGAATTAACAACTGCACCACCAACAGTTGAAGGAATTCCAGCAAGGTGTTCAAACCCGCATAGCGAACGCATATAGCACTTCATAATTAAGTTTGTAACATTAACTCCAGATGAAACATAAACAAAGTTTTTTCTAAACAAAATTTCATTAAATTTGTTAACAATAATGAGCCCATTAAAACCCAAATCATCAAAGAGTAGATTCGCACCAAGACCAATCACTTTATACTTTATATTGTGCCTTTTTGCGAACTTACATACTTCAAGTAGGGAACTTGTGTCTTTTGCAATAAACAAAAATTTTGCACTTCCTCCAATGCGGAAAGTACAAAAATCTTTTAAGTTAACATCAGTTAAAAATTCAAAATTATCCATTAAAAAGATTAGGAATTTTGCAAGAAAATATTGCATCTTCCATATCGTTGTATATTCCATTTGAATAAATTTTGTTATATTTACTGCTAAATAAAGAGTAGTTGGCAAGGGTTCTTTGATAATTATCAGAGAGTGCCAAACTTATAAATTTTTGAGTGGTGGAATTGGAATTTATAATACCTAAATATTGAATTAAATCGGTGTAAGTGTCAATTGGTGTTATCATTGCATTTGTTCTGCCTATGTTGTTTAAGTTGTTTATTCTAAACAAGTCTCTACCTGTTCCAAGTAACTGAACATTTTTGTTGTAAACAAAATCTTTATATGCTTCATACTGACTTTCGTTTTCTTTTGGGGATAAATTCAAAGTTGAATAAACATTTTGTGGTTTAATGTAAGCATTAGTTCCAACATGAAATTCGCTTGCTTGCATAATGTGATTGAACATTGCATA
>JBGVFL010000054.1:0-25387 GCA_045120995.1 Candidatus Onthoplasma sp.
AGTCCAAATTTATTAGCGTATTCTATTGCTTCTTTAACTGTTTTTGTTGGATTTTGATTTCCTCTTTCAAAAACATCAATTTGAATTGATTTTCCTAAAACTTTTAATTGGTCAATTGCAGCAGGACGATACACATCACAAGCAACTAAAAGAGGTTTTTTGCCTTCTTTTTTAAGTTTAAGAGCAAGTTTTCCTGAAAGTGTTGTTTTACCACTACCTTGCAAACCACACATCATTATAACTGTTGGTGGTTTTGGTGAAACGTTAAGTTTTTGGTTTTCACCACCCATCAAGGCTGTTAATTCGTCTCTAACAATTTTAATAACTTGCTGACCTGGAGTTAAGCTTTTTAAGATTTCTTCTCCAAGAGCTTTTTCACTCACTTGAGCACAAAAATCTTTTGCAACCTTAAAGTTAACATCGGCTTCTAAAAGAGCAATACGGATTTCTCTCATTGCTTCTTTAATTTCAAGAGATGTTAGTTTTCCGTGTTTTGTAAGTTTAGAAAATATGTGATTTAATCTTTCGCCTAAGTTCGAAAATAACGCCATTTTAGTCCTCCAATAATGCGATTAGTTGTTTTTTTGTTTTGTCATCAATATTTTTATTTTCTTCGATTAATTTTTTGATATTATCATCTCTAGAAATAAATTGCAACTTTTCTTCCATATGTTTTAATGAAGACAAAGAATTATCAAGTGCATCTTTAACCGCTTGCCTACTTATTCCAAGTTCTTCACTCACTTCAGCTAAAGAAAGATTATTGTCAACATACATTTCTAATATACTTTGCTGCCTTTCAGTTAACAACGCGCCATAATATTTAGATAAAATTGCAATCTGCACTCTTTCTTCTATATTCATTAAATTGTCCTTTTAATTCTATTTTTATTGTATGGATAACCCGCTTTATCCATCAAATCTATCTCATAATTTATATTATGGTTAATAAATTTTTCTTCAAATTTTATTTCTCTGTCATTTACATCTAATATTAAATAACTACCGGGACTAATTAACCCCGTTGTTCCAAGGCAATAATATGTTTTTTTACCATTAGTATAACAATTTGATTTGTGTTCATGTCCAAAAATGATTACGTCTGCTTTTATTCCTTTAAACATATTAGATATAGACTTAAAATTCTTTTCAATAGGATCGTTGACAACATTTATTTCTCCATTAACTTTCTCCCAAGGATAATGTGTGAAATATAGCGTTTTGTTTCCCACTTTTAAATAAAATCCTTTATTCCAAGAGTTAACAATTTTTTTATTTTCCTTTGTTATAAGATTTTGCATAAATTTCATTTGAGCAATTTTATCCTCTGAAGAACATAAAATTTCTTCTTCGGGAATATGGTCGCAAACATAATAGTCATTATTACCTAAGATATTAACACAATCTAAACCATTTAATAGTTCAATGCATTCATTTGGTCTGCTACAACCAACACAAACATCACCAAGAAATATTTTTTTATCAGCCGATTTGAAATCTTCGGTTTTAATTAATTCTTGCAAACAAGTTAGATTTCCGTGAACATCTGTAAAAACTAAAACTTTCATATTTTTCCTTACATTAAGATTTTTTCAACAAAACTTTCAGGATCAAACACTGATAAGTCGTCAACTGTTTCACCAAAACCTGTAAATATTATAGGAACTTTGAGTTCGTTTATGATTGGATAAACAACTCCACCTTTTGCTGTTCCATCTAGTTTTGTTAAGATAATTCCATCAATATTTACGCTATCCTTAAATGCTTTAACTTGAGCAATAGAATTTTGACCAATTGATGCATCAAGAACAATTAAGTTTAAGCGTTTTGCTTCTGGATATTCTCTTGTTGCAACATTATTGATTTTCTCTAATTCCTTCATAAGGTTAGTTTTTGTATGCAATCTACCAGCCGTGTCAATAATAAGGACCTCTGTGTCTTTTGCTTTCATAGAGTGTACTGCATCAAATACAACCGCAGCAGAGTCTGCTCCTTCACCTTGTTTAACTATTTTTGTTTTTAGCCTTTCTGCCCACATATTAAGTTGTTCTGTTGCTGCAGCACGGAAAGTGTCACCTGCTGCAAGCAAAACTGACTTCTTTTCTTTTTGGAAATATTTTGTCATTTTTGCAATGCTTGTTGTTTTACCAACACCGTTAACACCAACAACTGTGATAATTAATGGGTATGAAAATTCAACTTTATTAACATTTAATTTTTCTATCAAAAGATTTTTTAATTCAACTTGAGCAGAATCAACATCTTTTATTAATTTTTCTTTACAAATATCACGAAGTTCGTCCATAATATCCATTGCAGTTTCAGCACCCATATCGCTAGAAACTAAAACACTTTCTAATTCGTCATAGAAGTCTTCATCAAGCTCTGTTCTTTTAAATGTGTATTTTAATTTATCAAAAAATTTCTTAAATATTCCCATGTTTAAAATTACTCCTAGTCCCTATATTTAGCATAGAAAAGCGGTAATATACACTAAGTATATTACTCGCCTTCTACAACTTTAACCGCATCTGCAAGTTTTACAGACACAATTTTACTAACACCTTTTTCTTCCATTGTTACACCATACAAGCTATCAACAACTTCCATTGTTGGTTTTCTGTGCGTGATAACAATAAATTGAGTGTCTTGACTGAAACGCTTTAAGTAGTTTGCGTAACGGTCAATATTAGCATCGTCTAATGCTGCTTCAATTTCGTCCAAGAAACAGAATGGCATTGGTTTTAATTTTAAAATTGCAAATAAAATTGCAATTGCTGTCATAGTCTTCTCTCCACCACTCATAAGTGTGATGTTTTGAAGAACCTTTCCTGGTGGTTGCGCAATAATTTCAACCCCACGAGTAAGTGGGTCATCACTTGGTAATAACTCAAGACGAGCATTACCGCCACCAAATAATTCTTTAAACACTTTTGTGAAATTATCTTGTATTTTAACAAATTCAGCATTAAATCTATCTAACATTTCAGCTGAGAGTTCTTTGATAATTTTAATAGCATCTTCTTCTGCGTTCTTCAAGTCTTCAATTTGAGCACTCTTTTCTTCGTAAAGCTCACCTTCAGTCTTATATTCTTCAATTGCATTAATATTTACATAGCCAAGACTTGTTATTTGACCTTTGATTCTGCTTATTCTTGTCATTGTTTCTTTAATATCAAAGTCTTCTCCTTGATCTTTGAATGGCAAACAGTCGTTATAAGTCAATTCATATTCATCGTAGATTCGCTCTTGCATATTTACAATATCTATATCTACTTTTTGAAGATGAGTTTCCTCTTGATAGATTCTATTGTTGAGTTTTGTTATATCGTTTCCTAATGTTGTTTTTCTATCATCAAGGTCTCTTAACTCCTTCATAAGAGTTTGTTTAGTTTCGTCCATATGAGCAAGTTTTGCGTTTAATTCCTGCAATTCTTCTTGAATTTTATTTACAGCATTATTGTCCTCTTTAGTTTTGTTCATATTGATAGCTTCATTATATATTTTTTGTTGACTAGTAAGCTCAATATTAACTCTTTCAATATTTTGTTCAAGCACTCGAATTTCAGCCGTATTGTTTTCTATACTTTGATCTAAAGATTTAATTTTTTCTTCAGTTGAGGCAATCTTTACTTTTATTGCTGTTAAACTATCTTGATATTGTTCTCTTTTTTGCTTCAAGTCATCATAAGCATTTTTATTACTTTCATTAAATTCACTTACCTTTGCTTGTGATGTGCTATAATCTAACTCAACTTGGTCTATTGAATTAATTTTATCATCTAAATCTTTAACAATATTTTCAGCAACTTTTAGTTGACTTTGTATTCCAAAGATTTCTTCTTCTAAATTGGTTGAATTTTCAGTTAAATTTTCCAATTTTGATTTATTAGAATAATATTCACCACTTATAGATTGATATGTTGCGTTTGCATTGTTTAAAATCATCTTTAAAATAAAGATTTCTTTATTTTTAGTTTCAAATTCATTGTTTGCAACTTGCAATTCTTTAGTTCTTAAATCAATGTTGGCTTGAAGTTTCTTAATTTCATTCTCTTTGCTTAAAAGTGAACTATCATTGCTCTTTTTGCTACCACCACTCATACTTCCTTGAGGAGATAACACATCACCTTCAAGTGTTACAATTCTAAATGCATAACCGCTTTGTTTTGCAACATTAACCGCATTATCCAAATTGTCACAAACTACTGTTGAACCAAGTAAACTATCAATAACAGGACGATAAACACTTTCAGTTTTAACAAGTTCGCTTGCTATTCCTAAACAACCATTCAAACTTAAGAAACGGCGATCATTTTCATTTAAGCTTCTTGGTTTTACTGCGCTGATTGGTAAGAATGTTGCTCTACCCAATTTGCTATCTTTAAGATAGTTTATTAAAACTTTCGCATCGTTTTCATCTTTTGTTACAATATTTTGAATGCTACCACCTAACGCAATTTCAATTGCTGTTTGGAACTTAGAATCAACTGTTATTATATTACCCACAACACCTTTAATTGCACTATTAAGTTTTGGATTGTTTTTACCATCTTGCAATAAACGTTTAACCGCAAATTGATAGCCCTCAAAATCTGCTTGCAAATTTTTAAGAATATTCATTCTATTGGTATCGTTAGAAATGCTTGTTTTAATATTGTATATATTTGTGTTTAATTCCTCAAGTTGAGCATTTAATTCACTAATTTTATTATTTGTATGTTCAATTGTTTTTTCACTATTTTGTTTCTTATCTTTTAAAGTTGAAACTAGTGTTTGAAGTTCATTAACTTCTCTTGATAAATTAAGCTTATTTTCAGTTAATTCTCTCAATTTTTCATTATCAGCTTTTATGTTCTCATTTAAGGTGTCTCTCTTTGCCATATAAGCAGATAAATTAACTTTAACATCAGTGAGTTTGGCTAGATTATCAATCATATTTCTATGAGTTTCTTCTTTTTCACCTTCGCTCTTTGTTAACTCGTCAACCAATTCTAAATATTTATTAGCAAGTTCTTGGCTTTCTTTGTGGTAGTTATTTAGATTTGTTCTTTCTTCATCTCTAAAACTTAACGCTGATTTTAATAGAGTTTCTCTTTGATTTAAATCCATTGTAAAGCCATTCAACTGAGACGTTAACCTATCAATCTGCTCTTTTAAATATCTTGTTTGCTCAGTTAATAATCGACTATCACTTTGACGTTTTTCAAGAGCAACAGTATGTTGCAAAACCTTGTTGTGCAACTCATTTGCTCGCTGATCTAGTTGATTAATTTCATTCATTGATTTGTCGTATTTCGCTTGTTCAACGTCCATTGATTGAGTTAAAACATTTAAATTGTCTCTATAACCAGCTAATTTTAAATTAATTTCTTCTTTTGTTTGAGCAGCATGATCGAATTGATAAATATAGGCATTTATCTCATTTTGCTTCAAAAGATCACGAAGTTCTAAATATTTTTTAGCGTCTTCGCTCTGTTTCTTTAAAGGTCCTAATCTTCTTCCAATTTCAGTTAATATATCATTAGCACGGCTTAAGTTTTCTCTAACTCTTTCTAACCTATTTTCTGTTTCAACTTTTCTTGCCTTGTATTTAGCAATTCCAGCAGCTTCTTCAAAAATAGCACGACGTTCTTCTGGCTTTGATTGAATAATTTCTTCAACTCTACCTTGTCCAATAATTGAATAACCGTCTTTACCAATTCCACTATCATATAAAATATCACGAATATCTTTAAGTCGACAAGGTTTACGATTTAACATATATTCGCTTTCACCACTTCTATAGAGTTTACGTGTGATAACAACTTCATCGTATTCAATATTGAACCATTTATTTGTGTTATCAAAAATTAAAGAAACTTCACAATAACTGAGTTTTCTTCTCTTCTCTGTTCCAGCAAAAATAACATCTTGCATTGACTTACCACGCAAAGCTTTACTTGATTGTTCACCAAGAACCCAACGAATTGCATCACTAACATTACTTTTTCCGCAACCATTAGGTCCAACAATACCTGTTATTCCTCCATCAAAGTTGATGTGTGTTGTGTCTGCAAACGACTTAAAACCAGTCATTTCAATTTCTTTAAATGCTATCATATGTTTTCCCCATTTATATTGGACTAGAATAATCCAATTTAATAATCCTTTGTATTATAACAAAAATAAGGCTAAAACTCAAAACGATTTAAGGCTTAAATATAAAATATTTAACAAAGAAAAAATCCACCCGATTGGGTGGATTAAATTTTATTGTTCTTTTCCGCAAGATTTACAGAAAGTTGAGTCAGCATCAATTTCTGCTCCGCAGTGTTTACAGAATTTTGTGTCTTTAATTCCTTTTTTGATTGCTCTTGTTGTTTTAGTGATTGCTTCACTTGAAATGTCCGCACTTGTGTTTGCCATTTCCCTTAAATCTTCTTTATGCTCTTGTTGAATTTCTTTCGTTAAGTAAATGTTTGTTTTTGCCATACCTTTTGCCATTTTGGGCAAAAATCCAATAAAGAATGCTGGAAATGCAAAAAATGTTAATATGATTCCTGGAGCTAATAAACCCCACTTAGTTGTTCCAATTCCATCATAAGTTGAAACTGTTGCAATAATAAAACATATTCCTGCAATTAACAAAATGGGTGCAACAATTCTTAAAACTTTAAAAAATTTTGGCTCTTGATTTTTATTTTCTTCCATATTATTCCTCCTAATGATTATTTTACCCCCCCCCTTAAAAAAGTCAACTAATTTGACAATTTTTGTAAAATCTCCATTAATTCCGGTTCTTCAATAATTCTAATGTTTAATTGTTTTGCTTTGTCTAGTTTGCTTCCAGCATCAGTTCCAACAATAACCATATCGGTTTTCTTACTTACACTGCTTGTTACATTTGCGCCCTGTGATAGCAAGATTTTTGTTAAATCTGGGCGTGTGTAATTTTCTAGCGTTCCGGTGAGCACCACAGTTTTATTTATGAATGCTGAATTTGTTGTTACTTCTGCTGGTTTATTAATAGTAACACCTAAATCAAATAGTTTTTGAATGTTTGCCATGTTATCAGCATCTTGGAAATATTCAATGATGCTATTCGCCACAATTTCACCAACATCATCAATGTTGGTTAGGGTTTCAATGTCAGCCTGAGCTATTTCTTCGATTGAACTAAATTTTTTGCTAAGTGTGAAAGCTGATTTTTTGCCAATATTCATAATTCCAAGTGAGAAAATGAAATTTGACCAATCAACTTTCCTAGATCTTTCAATACTTTCAATTAGATTATTAATTTTCTTATCTTTAAACCCTTCTAACCCAACTAATTGTTCCGCTTTAAGCTCAAAAAGTTCATAAGGATAAGCAAGATTAAGCTTTTCGTTTAAAACCTTTATTGTTTTTTCGCTAAGTCCTTCTATGTTAAAGGCATCACGAGAAACAAAATGAGTTAATCGATTTAAAATTTGTTCAAAACAACCTTTGTGATTTCGGCAAAACAAATTCGGGCCAACTCTAACCAAACTTGAACCACAACTAGGGCAAGTTTCTGGCGCAACAATTTCAACAGCATTTTCGCCAATTTCTGCTAGTCCCATAACTTCTGGAATAACCTCGTTAGATCTTCGCACAAATATTCGGCTGTTTATACTAATTTGTTTTCTTTCAATATCTTGTGTGTTATTAAGTGTTGCTCTACTAACAGTTGCACCAGCAAGTTCAATTGGCTCCATAATTGCAATTGGTGTTACTTTTCCCGTTCTTCCAACTTGCCATATAACATCAAGAAGTGTTGTGCTGAGTTCCACTGCCTTAAATTTCCAAGCCATTGCCCACTTTGGGAATTTATTTGTGTAGCCAATATCATCACGAACTTTGCAGTCGTTTACTTTAATAACCATTCCATCAATCATTGTGTCTAGTTTATCTTTAATCTTGTCTACCTGCTCTATTTCATTAATTGCATCATCTAGCGAATTGATAATTTTAAAATAACTATCAGTTTTAAAACCTTGTTCTTTTATGAAAGAGTTCATTTCTTGTTGGGTTTTAAATTCAACACCATCAACCAAAAGAACATCATAGCAGAAGTAATCAAGACGCCTTTTTTCTGTTTCTTTTGGGTCTAAGTTTCTAACAGCTCCCGCAACACCATTTCTTGGGTTTTTAAGTGGAATTTCGGCTGTTTTATTATACTCTTCAAAACTTGAGTTAGTCATCATACATTCGCCTTGAACAAGAAGTTTTCCTTTAAATGGGATTGTTAGAGGAACTGAACGAATTGTTTTAACTTGAAGCGTTACATCTTCACCGATTGAACCATTTCCACGAGTTGTTGCTTGTTTATACTTTCCGTTTTGATATTCAATAACAACCTTTAATCCATCATATTTATATTCCATTGAAAAACTTACAGCAGGGTTTCCTGTTGCTTTTTTCATATCGTTTATCCATTTATCAAGGTCTTCATAGTCCTTAACTTTATTTAAACTATAAAGCGGAACTTCGTGTTTATGTTTTTTAAAGCCATCAAGAACATAATCTCCAACTCTACCTGTTGGTGAATTTTCGAGAGTAAAATTTAGTTCTTTTTCTAAATCCACAAGTTCATAATATAGCGCATCGTATTCCGCATCGGAAATGGTAGGATTATCATAAACATAATAATTTTTATTATGTTTGTTAATTTCCGCAACCAACCACTTCATTCGCTCCATTTTATCCATTTAACACCCCTGTTAAAAATTAATCTTTAAATTCAATTGGTGCATATTCAAGAGATAACATTTTTTCACCAACCACTTCGAATTTAATTTTAACACAGTGATTGCTAGAATTTGGTGTTACTTCTGTTATTTCACCATCTCCAAATTTAGGGTGAGAAACTTTCGCCCCAACTTTAATTTTTGAAAAATCAACCGATTTCTTTTCAACTGTATCTTTTCCAAATGTATAGTTAAATGTTTTATTATTTCCTGATTGTAATGTATTCATATTGCCTCCATTAATATTATTATAATTTGGTTTGGTGAAGCCATAGCTAACACCGCTATTTGTTGTATTATATGAGTTATAATTAGAATTTATTTTCCTATCTGGAACAAGATCTAATTCTCTTAAAAATCTAGATTTAACTGTATAATCACGTTTTCCATACATAAATCTTGAACTTGCACTAGTTAAAAACAAGTCTTTTTTCGCACGAGTTATTGCAACATACATTAATCTTCTTTCTTCTTCTAAATCATCTTTATCATCACGACTTATTGGGAAGATTTTCTCTTCACAGCCAACAACAAAAACTGAATCAAACTCAAGCCCTTTGGCCCCGTGAACTGTTGCAATAACAACCCCTTTCCCATCATCACTATCCATATTTGAAGAAAGTGTTACGTTTTCTAGATAGTCAACTATTGTTTTTTCTGGGTTAAGACGCTCAAATTCAATAACATCTTTTGTGAGTGAGTCGATATTTAATCTTCTTTCTTTTTCCTTTTCATCATCGAGATCGAATGAATCGAGAATTTTTGTTTCTGTTAACATATAAACAAAGAAATCACTCATACTCATTTCTGTAACTTTTTCACTTAAGTTCACTAAAACTTGCTTGAAATCTCTAAGTTTTTCATTCAATGCTTTTGGAAGCATTTCCACTTCATAGTTTAGCACAACTTCTTTTAAACTTGTTCTATTTATTTGAGCGATTTGTGTCAATTTTTCAATGCTTGTGTCGCCAATTCCACGTTTAGGGAAGTTTATAATTCTACTAAAACTAACATCATCGTTAGGGTTTACAATTGCAGTTAAATATGCAAGAACATTCTTAATTTCTTGACGTTCAAAGAATTTAAATCCATTATACATAATGTGTGGAACATTATATGCAAGAAGGCGTTTTTCGAATTCAAGCGAAAGTGAGTTTAAACGCATCAAAATTGCCATTTCATTATATGGAACACCGTGATTATGCATAGATAAAATTTTTCTTACCACATAATCTGCCTCATCGCTTTCTGTTTGAGCTTGATAATATGTTACATCTGTTCCTTCATCGTTTTCTGTATATAACACTTTATCTAATCTAGATTTGTTATTTTTGATTATCATATTAGCACGTTCCAATATCTTTTTTGTGCTTCTATAATTTTGTTCAAGTTTGAAAATTTGAACATCTGGGAAATCACGCTGAAACTGATAAATATTATCAATATTTGCACCACGCCAACCATAAATTGATTGGTCTTCATCACCTACTATTAAGATGTTTCTAGACTTTGCTGATAATATTTTAACAATGTCATATTGAAGTTTATTTGTGTCTTGAAATTCATCAACACTGAAATATGTGTAATGATTTTGAATGCTATCTAAAATATCTTGATTTGTTGTTATTAGTTTATAAAAATTAATAAGCAAATCATCAAAATCCATTGCATTGTTTTTCTTTAATTCTTCTTGATATAAATGATAAAATTTAACGAAAACATCAATATCTTTTTGATAAGAATAAATACGCGCAAATTCTTCAACTGTCATATTGTCGTTTTTAATCGTTGAAATATTATGTTTATAATTAGACTTTGTTGTTTCATCACTAATATCTAGTTGTTTAAATATGTCTTTAAAAATTTTTGCTGTGTCTGTATCACTATATATTGTGAAATTTTCTTTATACCCAGGAATAAAACTAGCATAAGTTCTAAGCATTCTTGCACAGAAACTATGGAAAGTGCAAACTGTAACCAAATTGCCATCATCAACAATTTTACATATTCTTTCTTTCATTTCATTTGCAGCTTTGTTAGTGAATGTGATAGCCAAAATATTTCTAGGACTAACCCCACATTCAGTTATGAGATAAGCAACTCTATAGGTTAGTAATCTGGTCTTTCCACTTCCAGCTCCAGCGCTAACCATAACTGGTCCATCGGTGCAAATTGCAGCATCATATTGTTCTTTATTTAATAAGGTTTTATAATCCATTAATTCTCCATTTAAGTAAAAAAAATAGTATTTGTGCTAAAACACAGTTAAGTCACAAATAATATTTACATTGTTATTATACCAAATAAAAAATTGAAACGCAAATGTTTCAATCTTTTTTATTTATAAAAAACAAAAAAAGGGCTAAAGCCCTTAATCTTAATATCTAGATTTTTTTGCAGCACGTTTTCTTGCAGCTTTTTGTTTTTCTTTTTTAGCAACGCTTGGTTTAACGTATTCTTGTTTTTTCTTTAAATCACCGATAATGCCATCTTTTTGACATTTTCTTTTGAAACGCTTTAATGCGCTTTCAACTGATTCATTTTCTCCGCAACGAACAGTAGTCATTCTCTTATTCACCCGCCCTTTATTTTAAAAATTCTATTCTATTATAAAGAAGAAAACAACTTTTGTCAAGGCTTTTTGCTAAAAACACTTGTCTTTGCAAGAGTTTTTAGAAATCTTTTAATTTCTCTCCACCTAAGATATGAATATGAACATGCTTAACCGTTTGGCTTGCATCTTCACCTTGATCCACAATTAAACGATAGCCGTTTGTAATACCAAGTTCTTCTTGCATATGTGAAATTTTATAAATAATTTTACCCAACAAAATACCACCTTCTTCTGTCATCATGTCAATATATGGCACATGGCTTGTTGGTATTGCAAGCAAATGAACTTTTGCTTGAGGGTTAATATCTTTAATTATCATAAAATCATCATCTTTATAAACAATTGTTCCTGGAATTTCTCCTTTTCTTATTTTACAAAACACGCAATTTTCAACCATTTAAATGCTCTCCTTTATTATTTTAATATTTTTGCTTTTATTCCGTTTTTATATGTTTCTGTTAGTTCAACTTCAACAATATCTCCTGCCTTATGTTTACCTTTGATGAATGTGTAGATATAATTTTCAGTGTAACCTAACGAATATTCGCCATCAAATTCTTCAATAAGTACTTTATGCTTTGTGTTTTTATTTTCATTCAAGAATTTTTCCCTAAATTTTCTATTCAATTCTTGTAAAACTTTTTCTCTTTGTTTTGCAGTACACTTATCAACAGAACCATTGAGTTTACTTGCAACAGTTCCACTTCTCTCACTATAAGGGAAAATATGCATAGAAGAAAATCCAATTTCCGAAACATTTTGAACTGTATTTTCAAATTCTTCGTCTGTTTCACCCTTAAATCCAACTATTATGTCTGTTGCGATATGTGGTTGTTTAAATTTTACTTTAATCTTTCTTACAATTTCTTTAAATTCTTCAATTGTGTAATGCCTGTTCATTCGCTTTAAGGTTTCATTACAAGCAGACTGCAAACTTAAATGAAAATGTGGACAAAAGTTTTTAGATTTTGCTAAAATTTCAAGCATTTCTTCATCTAGAGCCAAACATTCAATAGATGAAATTCTAAATCTCTTATTAAGTTTATCAATCTCTCTAACAAGAGTTTTAAGAGCAAGTTCTCCATTGATTCGATAGTCACTCATATTAATTCCGGTTAAAACAATTTCGTTGGCTTGGGTGTTTTTAACTTCATCAATAATATCATTTAAATCTCTACTTCTGCTCCTGCCCCTAACATAAGGAATTAGGCAGTACGAACAAAAGAAGTCGCAACCATCTTGGATTTTAACAAATTGTCTCGTTCTTGTTTCAATAGGTCGTGCCATATTCTTATAACATTTATGATCAATTTCTGGCAAAACCTTATTTTCTTTTTCAATAAATTTAAAAATTTCCTCTTTGCCTGCATTTCCTGTTAATGCAATAACATTTTTGTTTGTTAAAAACTGACTTGGGTTGTTTTGAACAGCACAACCACAAACTATTATTTTAGCGTTTGGGTTCAACTTTTCAATTTTGCTTAAAACTTGACGAGATTTGCGCTCTGCAGTGTTTGTTACGGCACAGGTATTGATTATATATACGTCAGCAAAATTTAAGCCCTCAGTTATATCATAACCCGCATCTTTTAATTGATGCAACACACTTTGGCTTTCATATTCATTAACTTTACAACCAAGAGTTATAACACTAGCCAACATTTTGCACCGCCTTTAGCATACTAACACTAGCAACACAAGCGACTTCTGCTCTAAGAATAGTTTTAGATAAACTTATATTTTTTGCAAAAGAACTGAAGTGTTTATTTTCGTTTTCACTGAAACCACCTTCTGGACCTATAATTACAGCAAAATCACCTTTGAATTTTTGAATGTTGTTGTTAGAGTTTTCATAAGCAAAAAATGTTTCCAAATTTTTAGAATCATTTTCTATTTCTGATTTATTTATAATTGAAATTTGCATTATATCTGCTCTTTCAGATTGTTTACTAGCTTGAATAGCTCTTTGATTTAGTTTTTCTAATTTCTTTTCATCTATAATTGCAACTGAATAATCACTTTTAAACAACTTAACCTGTTTAACATTAAGTTCTGCCAAATTATCAATTGCAGTTGTTAACGCATCGTTTTTAATCATTGAAAGATAAACTGTGATATTAGTATCATTACTTGCTTTATTCTCTATTTTAGAAACAACCTCTGCTTTGACCTTATCTTTTGTTATTTCAGTTATATTTAAATTATAGTCATATCCATCGCCATTGAAAGCGACTATTTCATCTCCAATCTTTGCTCTTCTAACTTTTGAAAGATGTTGAGCTTCTTGCCCGGAAATAACAACGTAATTTCCATTCTTCTCAGTAAAATAATATCTATTATCCATTTTTCTCCTTCAATGATTGAATTGCATCATATGTGTCGTTATTATAGGCATAACTTCCAACCGAAAGAATATCCGCGCCAGCTTTAATACATAATGGAGCAGTTTTTTGGTTTATTCCGCCATCAACCTCTATTAATATTTCAGGATTTAATTTTCTAACATATTTAATTTTGTCTATTGCTGATTTATTAAATTCTTGACCACCTTTGCCCGCTTTTACTGCTAGAATTAATACCAAATCTAGATATTTAATAAATTTATCAATAATTTCTATTTTTGTGTCTAAATCTATTGCTAAACCAACTAACTTCCCAGCTTTCTTAATTTTCTTTAAAGTTTTAATCATAGTATCTTCATCTTTAAAGCTTTCATAGTGAACAGATATTATATTAACCGGTGATTTTAAATATTTATTGATTAGCTTTTGAGGTTCAACAACCATTAAATGACAGTCAAAAAGAAGTGGAGATTTCTCTCGCAATTGCTCAAAATATTCATAATTTATTGTTTTATATTTAGCAAATTCACCATCAACAACATCAAGATGATACATATCTGCCCCATAGTTTGTTGCTCTGCTTAGAAATTCTAATTGAGCTGACATATTTCTTCCTGCTGGCATACTTGACACTGAAACTACAACTTTTTTCATTATAAACTCCTATGGTAGCATTATAACACAAACAATAAAAAAAGAAAAAGGATTTATTCCTTTTCTTTTAAAGTTTTTGCTCTTAACATTCCACAAGCCCCTTCAATGTCGCTACCTTGACTGCGACGAAGCGTTGCGCTAACTCCAGCCTTGTTTAGTTTAGCAACAAAATCTATTGCTTCTTGCTTTGTTGTAGCCTTTAAACTTCCACCATTTGGATTTAAACATATTACATTAACATGACATAGTAGCCCATTTGATATTTCTTTTAGCCTTGCAACATCTTCTTCACTATCATTCACATCTTTAATTAAACAATACTCAAATATTACTCTACGTTTATTTTCCTTTATATAAACTTTAAGCGCTTTAACAATCTCCTCAATAGAATATCTATTCGCAATTGGCATTACTGTTTTTCTTGTTTCATCTGTTGTTGCGTGAAGAGAAATACAAAGTGTTATGTTATAATTCAATTTGGCAAAATCATAAATTTTATCAACAAGTCCGCAAGTTGAAAGAGAAATGTTTCTTTCACTCACATTAAATCCGTTTTCATCAGTTATAAGATGCAACCACTTAACAACATTGTCGTAATTATCAAATGGTTCGCCACTTCCCATAAGCACGATATTACTAAAATTTCTTTCAGTTCTTTTTCCATTATCTGCATTAACAACCGCTATTGTGCTTAACATTTCGCCAGCGGTTAAATCTCTAACCCTTCCATTCAAGGTTGAGGCGCAAAATTTACAACCCATTCTGCAACCAACTTGAGTTGACATACAAATTGTGTTGCCATAGTCCTGAGTTAAGAAAACACACTCAACAATATTATTATCGTATAATTTAAGAAGATATTTTTTTGTTCCATCTTTGCTTGTTAAAACTTTAAAAATTTCAATTGGTTTTAAAAAGAATTCTTCTTTTAACTTCTCCACCATTAGTTTTGGTAGATTTGTATCAGGATAGTCTTTTGCTTGAATTATTGCATCAAAAACCTGTTTGGCACGAAATTTTGGAAAATCTGCCAATTCACTATATAATTCAGTTAAAGAATAATCACTTAATATTTTCATTATTTATTTTCTATTGTATCACCTAATGTAAACTTGTTTGAGTTCATATATTGAAGAGCAAACATTTTTTGTTTGCCTTCTGGTTGAATTGTAACAACTTCAATTGCTCTATCTTTCGTTGCAATAATTAGCCCTGCTTTGCCATTGCAGGCAAGAATTTCGCCTGGTGTTCCGCTTTTTTCGTTTACCACAGCAAACAACACTTTAAATCTCATTCCTTTATACAAGAAATAACAATTTTCCAATGCTCTTATTTTGTTGCAAAGATCGAAAGAACAAGTGTTGAAGTCAATTAAATAGTCTTCCTTTTTAATCATTGGAAAGTATGTTGCTTGTCTCTCATCTTGCGGAGTATGGTTGTCTTTATATTTTTCAAAATTGTCAAAAAATTCATTAATACATTCAACACCCAGTATTGCAAGTTTATTAAACACACTAGTTGATGTGTCTTCATTTTCAATTGTAATTTCTCTAGAAAAGTAAATATCGCCTGTGTCACAACCGATATCTGTCTTCATAATTGTTATGCCGGTTTTCTTTTCGCCATTTAAGATTGCACCTTGAATTGGAGCTGGTCCACGATATTTTGGAAGTAAACTTGCATGAACATTAACGGTTCCAAATTTTGGAATATCAAGAATGTTTTTTCTTATTATTTGACCATAACTTGCGGTTACAAAAATATCTGGATTATAACTTTTTAATATTTCTTCGCCTTCAATGTTAAGTTTATTAAATTGATGAAGTGGAATATTGTTATTTAAGCAATATTGTTTTATTGACGAAAAAACAACCTTATTGTTTCTTGCGTTTACCTTGTCTGTTTGAGTTACAACTGCAACTACTTCCCTTCCAGCGTCGATAAGCCCTTTTAGGACTGTTGTGCTAAACTCACCTGTTCCAAAAAATATTATTTTCATTAATCTTCATCCTCATCTTCAGCCATACCTTTAGGTGGAACACAAGTTTTGTCAATATATAATATTCCATCAAGATGATCGCTTTCGTGACATAAGCAAACAGCTGTCCAATCTTCACAAGTTAACGTAAATTTATTTCCGTATCTATCAAATGCCGTAATTGTAACCTCGAAAGGACGGCGGACAAACTCAAAAGGAAGTTTAACACTTAAACAACCTTCTTTTTTATATTGTTCGCCTTTTGTTTTGATGATTTCAGGGTTAACAAACTCAATTTGCATATTATTGATATCAATAATAAAAACTCTTTTTAAAACACCAACTTGAACAGCACTTAAACCTGCTCCCGGATTTGCATTTAAAGTTTCTTTCATATCATCTAAAAGTTCCCATAAAGTTTCATCAAACTTCTTAACTGGTTTACTCTTTTTTCTTAAAAAATTATCTGTGTGTGGTACAATTTCTCTAATTGCCAATGTTAATTACCTCTTTTATCTCAAATTATTTGGATTTATTTCAACAAATATTGAAACATCTTTCTCTATTATATCACTTATAGAGAAGAAATCGCAAGTTATTTTATCGTTTGGAGCGTATCTTGTCAATATTTGATAGCGGAATTTTGATTGAATACGTTTTACTGGAGATGGCATTGCTTGCAAAAATATTATTTCTCTGCCATATTTTTCCTTAAGTTCCAAGGCTTTGTCATATAATTTCTTTGTTACTTCTTTTGCCCTATTGTCACTTTCGCTGGAAATTAAAATCCTTAGTATCTCTGTGTATGGCGGAAAACCTGTTGCCTGACGAAGATTTATTTCTTTTTCATAAAATGATAAATAATCGTAATTGGTTGCAAAGCGATAAACATAATGCTTTGGAGCATAAGTTTGTAAAACAACATATCCATCGTTTGTTTTTCTGCCCGTTCTTCCTGCAACTTGAGTTACAAGTTGGAAAGTTCTTTCGTTTGATTTATAATCACTAGTATATAAGCTTACATCTGCATCTAATATTCCAACAAATGCAACATTTGGATAGTCGTGCCCTTTTGCTATCATTTGTGTTCCTACGAGTATGCTTGGTGAAGTCTTAGAAAATTCTTCTAGAATCTTTTTATGACCATTTTTACCTCTAGTTGTGTCATTATCCATTCTAAAAATTGGAATATCTCCAAACATTTCTTTAAGGTCAGCACAAACTCTTTCTGTTCCAAGAGCTCCATATTTAATATTAGTTCCATTACAGGTTGGACAATTTGTTAAAGCTCTATATCTTTTACCACAAAAGTGACATTTTAGTTCGTTGTCTTCTTTGTGATAAACCAAACTTACTTCACAATC
This sequence comes from Candidatus Onthoplasma sp., assembly GCA_045120995.1. GTDB lineage: Bacteria > Bacillota > Clostridia > Christensenellales > UBA1242 > Onthoplasma. The sequence continues at coordinate 17,703 of JBGVFL010000054.1, forward strand.
GTCACATTTAGCCCTATAACCACAATCTCTACACATCATAAATGAAGCAAAACCACGCCTATTTATAAATAAAATTGCCTGTTTTTTATTCTTAACACACTCATCAAGTTTTGATAGAAGTTTTCGGCTATAAAACGCAGTGTTTCCGTCCATAACCTCACTCAACATATCAACAACTTCAATGTGTGGCATCTCTAATCCATTTATTCGCTCTGGAAGTTGAACTAGTGAATATTTGCCATCTTGAGCATTCTTAAAACTACTAATACTCGGCGTTGCACTTCCTAATATTAGTGGACATTTATTATACCTCGCTCTGAATTCAGCCACATCGTGAGTGAAAAAACGAGGATTACTTTCGCTAACATATGAATTATCGTGTTCTTCGTCAATAATAATTGCGCCTAAATTTTCAAGCGGTGCAAATATGGCACTTCTTGCTCCTAAAACAACTTTAGCTTCTCCTTTGAAAATTCTATCCCATTCATCAAACTTTTCACCGTCGCTAAGTCCACTATGTAACACTGCAATTTTACCAGGAAATCTAGAGTTAAAGCGTTGCATCATTTGTGGTGTTAATGAAATTTCTGGAACTAGCATAATGGCCGTTTTCCCTTGCTCTAGCGCCTTTTCAATTACAGCCATATACACTTCTGTTTTACCACTTCCTGTTACACCCTGCAACAAGAATGTTTTATTAACATTATACATTTGGTCAACTGCTTTTTGTTGAAGATTAGTTAATGGGTATTTTGTTATTTCGGTAGCTGTAAAATCTGGAGTACGCATCTTTCTAATTGGGGTTTTAATAACAATTCCCTTTTCAATTAACGCATTAACACTACTTCTACCGAACATTTCTACTGCCGTGCTAAAATTTAATTCACCCTGTTCACATATATGTGCAACAGCTGAAAGTTGATTTTTTGCGCGCTTTCCAATAATGTTTATTGCACTTTCAACATCATAATTTGATGTTAAAACAAACATATTCATTTCACTTTGAGTGTCTAAACGAACACAATTAGGAAGAACTAGCTTGATGCAGTCACTTAAACGCAAAAAAAAGTGTTCTGCTAAAAACTTTGACACCTCTAAAATCTCAGGTTTGAGTTTTGGAACACTTTCTTTGTTTGATATTATTGATTTTATTTTAGTTTTATCAAATTTAGTTTCATCACACAAAGCAATAACATATCCCAAAACAATTCTACCGGCAAAAGGTACGCTGACACGCATACCAACCTGAGTGTCTTCTAGTGCAATATAATCAAACACTCTATCAACTGCATCATTGGAAATATCAACTACAACTTGTGCATACATAATTCTATTTTGATTGAACTCCTATAACTTCCCCTTTAAACAATTCATTTGCAGCATAGGCAATTGCTTTGTTTGCACTTCCTTCCAAAAGTGTTGGGATTTTATTCTCTAAATCCTTTGCTCTAGCCCCAACAATAATTGCCACAGCATAACGACAACCAGCAAGACGAGCCAATTCATCAATAGGTGGTTCAAATAACATAATGCTTTCTCCTTTTTTAATAAATATTACTATTTATTTTCCTTAATTTATCATTAAATTAAATATTTGTCAAATTATTTTATATTAATTTATAATAATTTTTTAAAATTATTTAAAGCACTATAAAATAGATTATTTTGAGAATTTTTCAGTAATTTTTTGAATTATTTCTTTAATTTTGTTAACGCTAATTTTGCAGAATTTTGTTCTGCTTCTTTTTTTGTTGACCCCTGACCATAAGATATAAATTCTTTATTTACAAATGTGCTTGCTCTAAAGTTTTCAGTTCCTGCTTTTGTTAAATATTTTTCACATTTATATTCTAATTTCATTTTATTTTCTTGACAAAACTCTTGAAGCTCTGATTTATAATCTTGAGCTTTCATTCCCGCCTTTAATTGTTCTTTAACATTCAATGCTTCAAGCACAGAAGTTTGAATTGAATGAAGACCATAAGTTAAATACATTGCTCCAATCATACTTTCAATTGTGTCTGCCAAAACCGCATCACTAATTTTATCTTTAAAACTTTTCCCCAATTTAATATTATCTTCAATTTTAAGTATTCTAGCAAGATTTGCCAAATTTTCAGTGCAAACAAACTTAGAACGAATCTTAGTCATTTTGCCTTCATTAAGTTTTGTGTGTTTATATAAATAGTCTCCAACAATTGTTGATAAAATTGTATCACCAAGAAATTCAATTCTTTCGTTGCTCTCTATCTTTTTTTCGTGCGCAAAAGATGAATGAGTGAACGCTAAATCTTTCAACTCATCCGAACATTTATTAAAAAGTTCAATAAAATTATTTTTCTTCATTACTTACAGCTCTCAATACCTTTTCAACAAGTTTATTCTTACCTAAAGTAAATGCTTGATTAATTGTTGCGCAAATGCTTTCTGCCTTACTATTTCCGTGACATTTCAAAACAACTTTAGTTACCCCAAGTAGAGGCGCTCCCCCAACTTTTTTATGATCATATTTGCGTTTTAATCCATATAAATTTTTCTTAAGCAATAATGCGCCTAGTTTTGTTTTGAGAGATTGTTTTGTAATTGCTTTAATTTCACCAAATAAAATTTCAGCAGTTCCTTCAATTGTTTTTAAGCAAACATTTCCAGAGAATCCATCACTCACAACAACATCAACATTTCCTCTAATAACATCTCTTGCTTCAATGTTGCCAACGAAGTTGAGTTTTGCTTGCTTTAAAAGTTGGTGAGCTTCTTTAATCATCTCACTTCCCTTCTCTTCTTCTGTTCCAATGTTTAAAAGTGCAATACGAGGATTTTTAACTCCCATTGCCTTCATATATTCATTACCCATAATTGCAAAATCTAGTAGATTTTCAGGCTTACATTCAGCATTTGCACCACAGTCGAGTAACATAACTTTTCCATCATTAACAGTTGGCAAAATTGGAGCAAGCGCAGGCCTGCTTATTCCTCTAACTCTACCCAATTTCAAAACCGCACCAGTTAAAGTTGCACCTGTTGAACCAGCACTAACCAAAGCAACAGCATCATCGTTTTGTTTTAAATAATCATAAGCAACAACAATACTAGAAGTTTTCTTTGTTCTAATTGCAACTGTTGGGACATCTTCCATTGTAACAACATCTGGAGCATGAACAATTTCAAGACGGTCACTAACAAAAACAAGCTTTTGCAAAATTTCTGTGATTTTATCTTTATCTCCAACCAAAACTAATTCCAATTCTTGATTTTCTTGAAGCGCTTTTACAGCTCCTGCAACTATTTCATATGGAGCATAATCTCCACCAAAAGCATCAACAACTATTTTCATTTTAACTCCTTAAAACACAAATCAAAAAACAATAAGATATTCTTATTAAAATTAAATTTTATATTATAATCCAATATATTATACAACTAAATTAAAAAAAAGTAAAACAATTTTTTGCTTTACTCTTTTTCTTTTGTTTGTAAATCAAATAATGCTTGATTAAATTGATATTTTTCTTTTAAAGTTTTAAGTTTTTCAAGAGATTTTTTTGTGCTATTTAATTTTGCTCTAATCATTAAATTCTTAGGAGAATGTGCAAAATCCACGAACTCGATAACATCAACTGAATAACCTTTTGACCTAAGGATTTCAACACGCACCGCATCGGTTAATAATGCAGAAAATCTTTCTTTAATTAAACCATCATTTAGCATAATGTCAAAATCGCCTGCTTTCTTTATTGAACTATTTATTTCGTGTTGACAACATGGAACTGAAAATATATTTTTAACCTTATTTTTTATTGCAAAATCAAGTGCATAATCTGTTGCAGTGTCGCAAGCGTGAAGCGTTATAATCATATCGATTTTGCCTTCAAAAAGTTTGTCTTTTTTCACATCACTAAGAATAAATTCAAGTCCTTCGTAATCGTATTTTTTAGCGATTTCATTGCATTTTTTAACAACATCTTTCTTTATATCGTAACCAATTATTTTTGCTTTAACACCTTTAATTTTAACAAAATAATAATACACTAAGAAGGTTAAATAACTCTTTCCACAACCGAAATCTAGAATTGTAATTTCATCTTTATCAAAGGTTTTAAATGCATCATCTATGATTTCAATAAACTTATTGATTTGCTTAAACTTATCATACATTGATTTAACTATTTTGTTTTCTTTTGTGAAAATTCCAAGTTCAACGAGTGCTGGAACATTATCGCCTTCATTTATGAGATAGTTCTTTTCTTTGTTGTGACTCTCTATCCTTTTTTCTTTATTGTTTTTTATGGTTTTAACTTTATAACTTGATTTTGACTTTGCAAAAACACTAGTCTCTCCCTCTTTTTCAACTGTAATTTGTTTAAAATCTTCAAAATTAAGTTTTAAAATTTCACCAAAATCAACATTGGAATGAAAAACTTGTGTCCCAACAAACTTTTCAATTTGGTAAACCTCCTTATCTTTAAGAATTATTGGGCGCACAACAACTTTTTTAACTTCAGTTTTGCTATCACTTAGAATAACTTTAACTAATTTATCTTTATTTTGGTTTAAATCTTCCATTATCTTTTGCATACTTATATTTTACCCCAAATTCCTATTTAACACAAGAAAAAAGACGTTTTAAAACGTCTTTTTTTATTATTTGCTTTCTTTTTTGTCTACGTTAACTACTTGAGCTCCGTCATAGTAACCACAATTCTTACAAACTTGGTGAGCCACTTTCTTTTCGTGGCAATGTGGACATTCAACTAATGTTGGAACGGCTGCTTTCCAGTTAGCACGACGTTTATCACGACGAGCTTTAGACACTTTTCCCTTAGGAACTGCCATATTTATTTACCTCCATAATATTCGTGTGCCTATAAAATGGCAACACTCGACAACTTTATGGCTCAATTATATCAAAAGAAAACTTAATTGTCAACTAGTTTTGAAAATGTTATGTAAATTTTTCATATTTAAAAAAAGTGAGCATAAAACCCACCTTTTTATTATGTCTTATTTTGACAAATCTGCTGTTTCCATTGCAATCATAAATTCTTCATCAGTTGGAATGCGGTAAACTTTAGTTTTGCTACCCTTCTTTGTGAATTCAATAATTGTTCCTCTTGGAGCTGTTTTATTGAGTTCGAAGTCGAAATCAATTCCAAGATATTCCATATCTTTACAAACTGCTTCACGAACTAACTCATCATTTTCACCAACACCTGCTGTGAAGATAATGTAATCCACACCATTCATTGCAGCAGCATACGCTCCGATATATTTCTTAATTGAATATACCATCATATCGAAAGCAAGCTTAACTCTTGGCTTATCTAGATTTTCATCAATGTCACGAAGGTCGCTATATTCGCCAGTAACACCAACCAAACCACTTTCTTTATTCAACATATTAATAACTTGGTCTGCATTCATATTTTTAATTTGCATTATGCTTGGAATAACGCTTGCATCAATATCTCCAGAACGAGTTCCCATAACAACACCAGCAAGAGGTGTGTAACCCATTGTTGTATCAACACATTTTCCGTCTTTAATAGCACAAATACTACTTCCGCTACCAATGTGGCAAGAAATAACCTTTTTGCCTTTTAAATCACCAAACAATTCTGCGCATTTATATGCAATATATTTATGACTTGTTCCGTGAGCACCATATCTTCTAATTTTATTTTCTTCATATAATGAATATGGGATTGCATACATATATGCTTCTTCTGGCATTGTTGAATGGAATGCTGTATCAAACACAGCAACATTTGTTTTACCTGGCATTAATTCCATACAAGCCTTAATTCCACTCATTGCGCCTGGATTGTGTAATGGTGCAAAGTGAAGATAGTTTTGCATATCAGCAAAAACTTCTTTTGTTATAACAACAGATTTGTTATATTTTTCACCAAGATTTACCACTCTATGCCCAATTGCCTTAATTTCATCTAGATTAGAAATAACTCCAGTTTCTTTGCTAGTTAAATAATCCAAGAACAATTGAAAAGCTTCCTTATGAGATGGCATATCTGCCTCTACTTTGATTTTTCCTGGATTTTTATATTCCATAAAAGAACCGTTAATTCCAATTCTTTGGCAATATGCTTTTGCAAAAACTTCACCAGTTTCAGTTTCCATTAATTGAGCTTTTAAGCTACTGCTTCCCGCATTTACTACTAATACTTTCATTTTATCTCCTTTAAATTAATAGTTTTAGTATAGCAAAAATTTTTAAATCTGCCAAATATTTTAACATATTAAAATAAAAAAGGACTTGTAAAACAAATCCTTAAACTAATAATTTTGTAATTAAAACAGTGTTGATTATTTCGTCAACTGTGCAACCACGACTCAAATCATTAATTGGTTTATTAAAATTGAGCATTATTGGACCAACGGCAATATATCCGCCTAATCTTGCAACTAATTTATAGCCAATATTACCAGCGTTAAGATCTGGGAAAACCAAAACATTAGCATTGCCTCCGACCGCACTTGTAACACATTTTTTTTGCGCTGTTTGGACGTCTAAAGCGCTATCAACTTGCATTTCACCATCTATTAAATATCCCTTATTTTGAGCAAGTTCTGTTGCTGTTCTAACTTTGTCAACCATTTCACTTTTTGCACTTCCTTTTGTTGAATAACTAAGCATTGCAACTCTTGGTTTAACTGACAAAACTTTTTCCATAAATTCAGCATTTGCAATTGCAACATCAACTAACTGCTCACTTGTTGGATCTTCGATTAAAGAAACATCTCCAAAAAATAATGGTTCACAGTCTTCTTTCAACATTAACATTCCACCAGTTACAACGTTTTTACCTGGTTTTGTTTTAATTATTTGAAGACCTGGACGTAAAACATCAGCGGTTGAATATTTAGCTCCCGCCACCACTCCATCTGCCAAATTATTTTTTAAAAGCATCATCGCAAAATACGTTGGAGTTTTAATTAATTCCTTAGCCTGTTCTAGGGTTAACCCTTTATTCTTCCTTAGTTCGTATAATTGGTTTGTTAATTCACTTAAATTTGCGTAATTTTCAATATCGATAATTTGACAGTTCTCGTTTTCAGTTATCTCATTTGAGAATTCAGTTTTCTTTCCAAATATGATTGACTTGGATAATTTTTCTTTCAATATTTGAACAACCGCATTTTTTACTCTTTCGTCCATATTTGCTTCTGGGAGAATTATTGTATAATCTTTATTTTTTGCTCTTTGTTTTATTTCTTCTAATATCTTCATTTGTAACTCCTAACATCTCTTTAATTCTATTTATATGCTTTTTAGCAACAGCTTCGCCCTTTTTTATTGTTTTTAGTCCTAACTCACTAGAAAAGTTTAAAATACTTACGTGAGGTAGTGAAAATTCAATTCTTAAATCTGCTATAACGGGTTTATTTTTAACAACATTTTGAGTCATAATTGTTATTGCGTTTACTAGATTTTCTAATGTTTTTAATCTTATGTGTTCAACTTGTTTTGAATATTCACCAATAACATCAACAGAAACAATAACCGCGTCTGGCATAATTTCTCTTGCAACATCTTCAGCGAGATTGTTAACTAAGCCACCATCGCAATACATTCTATTATTGATTTTAGCACTTGGGAATATTCCTGGAATAGAAATACTTGCCATTATGTTATCTTTTAAAGACCCTGATTCAAAATTCTTTGCACA
>JBGVFL010000055.1:0-8639 GCA_045120995.1 Candidatus Onthoplasma sp.
AATTTTAAACCAGGCCAAAATAGACCAAATAACAATCAAAGACCATTTAACCCTAACTTTAAACCAGGTCAAAAACCAGCTACGAACAATGGTCTTAATAAGCGTCCAGCAATTAATTATGCTCAACCAGTAATTACTGCAAGCCCAACACGAACTTTTGCAAATAAAAAGAAAGAAAATGAAAAGTTTGAAGAAAAAAGAGCATATTCAAAACGTGATTTATTAAAACGTGGAATGCTTATTGAGGGCGGAGATGAAGATAGAGTAATCAACCGTAAAGTTAAAACTAAAAAGAAAGATGTTGAAGTTCAAGAAGTTGTTAGACCACAAGGCCCTGCGGTTATCACAACAGACAATATCACCGTTAAATTGTTAAGTGAAGTTAGCGGAAGACCAGTTAGTGAAATTATTAAGAAATTTATGGTTTTAGGAATGATGGTTACAATTAACTCAACAATTGATTTTGCAACTGCTGAATTAATTTTATCTGATATGGGTGTTGAACTTATTCAAAAATTAGATAAAACTAGTGAAGAAAAACTTTTAGACCTTCAAAATACAATGCGTTCATATAATGAAGATGAAGCAGTTGAACGTGCTCCAATTGTAACAGTTATGGGTCACGTTGACCACGGTAAAACAAGCTTGCTTGATTATATTAGAAAATCAAAAGTAACATTAAGTGAAGCGGGTGGAATCACTCAAGCAATTGGTGCTTATAGGGTTAATGTTAATAATAAACATATAACATTTATTGATACTCCAGGACACGAAGCTTTTACAGCTATGAGAGCTCGTGGAGCATCTGTAACTGATATTGCTATTTTAATTGTTGCAGCAGATGATGGAATTATGCCTCAAACCGTTGAAGCAATTAATCATATTAAATCAGCAAATATTCCTATGATTGTTGCAATAAACAAAATGGATAAACCACAAGCTGAACCAGATAGAATTTTAACTCAACTTGCTGAACACAACGTGTTGCCAGAAGCTTGGGGTGGAGATGCAATTATTTGCAAAATATCTGCAAAAACAGGTGAAGGAATTGATAAACTTTTAGAAACAATTTTATTAGTTGCTGATGTTCAAGGATTGAAAGCAAATCCAGATATTCCTGCAATGGGAACAATTATGGAAGCGCGTCTTGATAAAGGTCGTGGACCAATTGCATCACTTATTGTTAGAGATGGTTCATTGCATATTGGCGACACTATTGTTTGTGGAACAACACTTTGTAAAGTTAAAGCAATGATTGATGAAAACAACAAACAAGTTAAAGTTGCAACACCTTCAATGCCTGTTACAGTTTTAGGCTTTAACGAAGTTCCACCTGCAGGAGAAACATTCACAGTTGTTGATGAAAAATTATCTAAACAAATTGTAGAAGAAAGAAAAGCAAAACAAAAAGAAGAACTAATCAAAGGCAGTGGCGGAAATACACTTGAAGACTTATTGCAAAAAACAAGTGAAAAAGATATGAAGATATTGAATATTGTTTTAAAAACAGATGTTCACGGTTCATTGGAAGCAATTAAAGGGTCAGTAATGAAGCTTGTTAACGAAGAAGTTAAAATCAATATTCTTCATAGTGGTGTTGGTGCAGTTAGTGAAAGTGACTTGATTTTGGCTCAAGCATCAAATGCAATGGTAATTGCGTTTAACATTGGTCAAGATAGTAAAGTAAAAACCCTTGCTGAACGTATGAAAATTAAAATATATTCATATAAAATTATCTACGAATTGCTTGAAGAACTTGAAAGAGTTATTAAGGGTATGAAAGAACCTAAATATGAAGAAGTTTATGTTGGAAAAGCAGAAGTTCTTATGGTATTTAAGTTATCAAATGCTGGTATTGTTGCTGGTTCAATTGTTAGAGATGGTAAAATTGTTAGAAACGAACACGCAAAAATATATAGGAATGGTGAATTAATAGCAACAACCGATGTTAAATCTGTAAAAGTTGTTAAAGATGATGTTAAAGAAGTTGGAAAAGATAGAGAATGTGGTATTAAAACTAATTATGATGGTGTTGCTGTTGGAGATATTATTGAGTGTTATTCTCTTAAAAGGATTGATGATTAATGAAAAGTGTTAGAATTGAAAGAATTAATGCTGAAATTCAAAAAGCAATTTCGCATATTATTGATACTGAAATTAGAGATCCTCAAATTGACGCTATAATTAGTGTGAGTAGTGTTGAAACAACACCAGATTTATCTTATTGTAGAGTTTATATAACATCAATTGGAACAACTCCTGCAGACGAAGTGTTAAATAGAATTAAAGGTGCCGCTGGATTTATTCGTGGTAAACTTTCAAGGGCTATAAAGCTTAGAATTACCCCAAGATTAGAGTTTTTAAAAGATGAATCAGTTGAATATGCTTCAAATATTGAAAATATTTTGAAAAATATAACATATTCAACTTCAGAAGAGGACGATGAAGAATAAAGGTATTATACCAATTAACAAGCCTAAAGATTGGACAAGTTTTGATGTTGTTAATAAACTAAAATATAAATTAAAACCATTAAAAGTTGGACATTTAGGAACATTAGACCCAATGGCAACCGGCGTTTTGCTTGTAACCATAGGAAAAGCAACAAAACTTTTTGATTTAATGCAAGAAAAAAGAAAAACGTATATTGCATCATTTGTATTTGGTTATTCAACAGATACTCTTGATGTAACAGGCGAAAAAATTGATTACTCAAACTATACACCAACAGAAGAAGAAATTGTTAAAATATTACCCAAATTTATTGGTAGAATTAGTCAAATACCACCTAAATATAGTGCAAAGTCTATTAATGGTGAAAGAGCCTATGATCTTGCTCGCAAAGGTATAGAATTTGAATTAAAAGCAAAAGATGTTGAAATTTTCGATATAAGATTAATTTCTTATAAAGATAAAATCTTAAAATTAGAAATTGAATGTGGCAGTGGAACATATATTCGTTCAATTGGAAGAGATATTGCTTTAGAATTAAACACTTTAGCAACAATGACGAATCTTGTTAGAACAAAAATTGGTAATATTGAATTAAAAGATTGTTATGATATTTTAGAAATTGACAATATTGATGAAATTGTTTGCCCAATATCTCAATTTTTAAACTACGAAGAATTAGAAGTTACTAATGAACAACAATTTAAACTATTGAATGGTCAAACGTTAAAAATTGATAAAAATGATGGAATTTATCAATTAAAGGATTACTGTGATACTATTGCACTAATAGAAATAAAAGAAAATAGAGCAAAAATGTCGGTTTTTCTTGGTTAGATAGTTGGCAAAATGTAACAAATATGATAAAATAAAATAGAAAATTAAAGGAGAAAAATAAATGATTTTAGCAGGAGATATTAGAAAAGGCGTTATTTTTCATGATGGAACATCAACAGACCCTAAAAAACCAAGTTTATTTATAGTTGTTGACTTCCAACACGTTAAACCAGGAAAAGGAGCAGCTTTCGTTAGAACAACAATCAAAAATGTTTTAACAGGTAAAGTTCTAGAAAGAACATATAATCCTAGTGAAAAAATTAATGATATCACTATTGAAAGAAAGGAAATGATGTATCTTTATAACGAGGGCGGTTTGTACTATTTTATGGATAATGAAACATATGATCAAATCCCATTCAACTATGATAGCGTTAAAGAAGCTTTAAACTTCATCGTTGAGAACACAAATTGTCAAGTTCAATTCTATAATGATCAACCAATTAACGTTGAACCACCAATGTTTGTTGAACTTACAATCGCTAAAACAGAACCAGGAGTTAGAGGAGACACTGTTAAAACTGGTGGTAAACCAGCAACTCTTGAAACAGGTTATGTTATTCAAGTTCCATTGTTTGTTAACGAAGGTGAAAGAGTTAGAGTTGACACAAGAACTGGCGAATATATGGAAAGAGTTTAATTTTAAGAAAAATGAACTAAATTATATTAAAATAACGAAAAATCAATACTATTGTGGTATTGGTTTTTTTTATGCATTAAAGAAAGGTTTTTAAAATAATTTTAAATATGTTAAAAGAATATTTGGATAGGGATATTTATAATTTAATAATCAAAAACTTCAGTTTTAATGACATAACTGAGATTAGAATGAGAGTTAATGAAAGAATTATAATTGCAATAAAAAATAAGAAGTATTTTCTTAAAAATGAGGATAATGAATTCGTGATTGTTACCCGTTTAGTTTTAGATAATTTTATTAAAAAGATTAGCGAATATTCAATTTATGCTTTTAACGATGCAATTATTAATGGTTACATAACATTAAAAAGAGGAATAAGGGTAGGATTAAGTGGAACTGTTGTTACGAATGAACATAAAGTAATAACAATCAAAGATTTTCAATCGGTAAATATTAGAATTCCACATACAATAAGAAACTGCAGTGTACCTGCATACGAATTTCTTGTTGATGAAGATGTTAAAAACACACTTATAATTTCTGCTCCAGGAGCAGGGAAAACAACCTTCATAAGAGATTTTGTTTATCAATTATATATAAGGAATCAACCTCAAAATATATTAATTGCAGATGAAAGAAATGAAATTTGTTCAGTTTCAAATGGTGAAACAAATCAATATTTGGGTGGATTTTGTGATATATATACAAATTGTAGTAAAAAGTTTGCCTTTAAAAACGGAATTAGGAGTATGAATCCTGATGTTATTGTAACCGATGAAATAGATTTAGAAAAAGATTTGGATTGCATAATTGACGCGATTAATAGTGGTGTTAAGGTTATTGCAACGATACATGCCAAAAATATAAAACAGCTGAAACAAAAATCAACTTTTGACTACGTAATAGATAGTAAAATTTTTGAGCGTTTTGTTATATTAACCAAAGATGATGGACCAGGAACACTAACTAACATTTATGATGAAAAACTTAATTGTATATATTGTAAAACATAGGTGAAATATGAAATTGATTCTTATTTTAACTTTAATTGTAGTGATAATGTTAATTGCGAATTCAATTAGTGAGCAATACAAAGAAAAATTTGATTTTTATACCAACCTGAAATCATTTTTTAATCAATTCATTTTAAACTTAAGTTTTAAGCAGGAGGCTGTTTTAGACTTTTTGAGTAAAACAAAAGCAAAAAAACAATTTTCTATATTTATTGATGCATATAAGGACTACTTAAAAAATAACATTTTAAATTTAGATCAAATTAAAATTTTAAGTAATGAAGAGAAAATTCAACTTCAAGAAATGATAAAATCAATAGGTCAAATGGACGCACAAAACGAGACAAAACAAATCAATGTTTTTATGGTGGATATAGAACAAAGATTAACAAAAGCAGAAACGGATAAGAATAAACTTTGCCCTATGATTTTGAAGTTGTCATTGTTATTTTCTATTGGGCTTGCAATTCTTTTAATATAGGAGGCATTAATCATTGGAAATTATATTTAAACTAGCAGGAATTGGGTTAATAACTTCAATTGTTAATCAAATTCTTAAATATTGTGGTAAGGAAGAGATAGCTCACGTAACCACGCTAGCAGGATTAATAGTAAGCTTATTAATGGTTGTTGGTTTGGTTAAAGATTTATTTGAAACAGTAAAAAGTTTGTTTGTTTTTTAAAAGATATGATTGAGATTTTAAAAATATTGGCAGTTGCACTGGTAACAGTTTTTGCACATATGTTAGTTAAGCAAACCAAACCAGAAATTGCAATAATAATTACGATTGTAGGGAGTATTATAATTATAACTATGGCAGTAAGTTTAATGAGTTCTGTCATAAGTTCTTTTTATAAAATTTTTAAAACAACAGGGGTTGAAACAACTTTGTTAACCCCATTATTGAAAATTGTTGCAATTGGGTATATAGCGGAATTTGGAGCCAACATATGTCAAGACGCTGGAGCTAGTGGTGTGGCGGATAAAATACTGTTTGCGGCAAAATTAATTATATTAGTTATAGCAATGCCAATTATTACTACTGTTGTTGATATGGTGGTGGCGTTAGTATGATAAGAATTAAAAAATTTAAACAAATGAAGAAAAATAAAACAATTACATTATTAATGGTTGTATTAATTGCATTGTTTTCAATAATATCACCGCTTGAAGTGTTTTGTGCGAACGATAGAATAATTGGTCTTAGTGAAGATTTAAGCAGTAGTGTTTTGCAAGAATTAAAAGAAATAGACTTTTCAGCTTTCGATGAACTAATTAATGATTTTAATGAAACAGATACCAATATATTTTCAATAGATAATATAAAAAATAAGGTTTATTCCATTATCTCAGGTGAAAGCGCGATCAATTATTCAAATTTTTTCGCATATTTGTTTTCTAATTTAATTGAAGTGGTAATTAAATACTTACCAATGCTGTCAATCATTATAGCAATTGGGGTTCTAAGCAACTTATTAAATGGTGTTAAAAGCAAATTTAATGAAAAATCAACAAAAAATATAACCGATCTAGTTTGTTTTATTTCTGTTGCAATGTTGGTTATAGGTATGATATCGAATATTACCGATAAAAGTGAAATAGCCATATCTTCAATGGTTAATCAAATGAACGTATTGTTTCCAATATTGATCACATTAATGATTGGGTTGGGAGCAAACGCAAGCGCAGGTGTTTATAAACCCATAGTTGCAATAATTTCAACTTATGTGGCAGATTTTTTCAAATTTTTTATCGTTCCACTATTTATGATAAGCTTTGTTCTAGGAATAGTATCAAATATGTCTGATAGCGTTAAATTAGATAAATTGAGTTCATTTATATCAAGTTTATTTAAATGGAGTGTAGGACTAATATTCACGCTTTTCTTTGCGGTTTTTTCTTTACAAGGGATTGCTGTTGGAAGCTTTGATAGTTTAAGTATTAGAACTACTAAATACACTATAAAAAGCTATATTCCTGTTATGGGTGGCTATTTATCAGATGGAATGGATTTAATATTATCCAGCACATTATTAATAAAAAATTCTCTTGGATTAGTTGGAGTTTTATTAATTATTACAACCATAATATCTCCACTTATTGAAATTATAGTATTTAGTTTAATGCTTAAGTTGATTTCTGCTGTTTTACAACCGCTTGGCAACAGTAAATCTTCTAACTTTTTATTTGCAACGTCTAAATCAATAACAATGATATCTAGCGCAATTATTGCAATTGGATTTATGTATGTTTTATCAATTGGTTTGGTAATGACAACGGCAAATGTGGTGGTGTGATATGTCGGGTTATATTTTAACAGTTCTAGGAATAGTTGTTGCAGGAATGTTGATTGATGTTATATTGCCGTTCGGCTCAATTAATAAATATATTAGAGGCATTTATTCTATTTTTGTTGTTGCAGTATTATTAAATCCAATTGTAAAATTTTTGAGTAAAACACAAGATTTTTCTATAGCATATGAAGATTATGTGGCAGATCAAAAACTTTTAAATTACATATATTCTGTTAGATCGAAATCGCTAGAAAATAATCTTAAAACAATTTTTAAAAATGAAGGTTTTGCTAATATCGACATAAGTTTAGAGTTTTCGATTGAAAACAACGAATTAAATTATAATTTATGCAGAGTAAATTTAAAAAATTTGGAAATTTCGGCGGACAAGCAGCATATAAATAAATATGAATTCATTAAAAATACAATTAAAGAAACCACAAATTTAACAGATGAAAGGATAATAATTGATGGGTGAAAAGGATAAAAAAACAACATCTAGATGGCTTGAAAGATTAAAAAACATAAAACACATTGAAATATATGTTGCCATTATTTTTATTGTTGTAATATTACTAATATATCTTTCAAGCAGGGGAACAAAAGAAAAAAGTCAAAACAAGATTTCAAATGATTTATCAATCACAGCGTATATAGAGCAGGTTGAAAAAAATTTAGAGGAAAGTTTATCAAACATTGCGGGAGTTTCTAATGTTAAAGTAATGATAACTTTAAATCTTTATAATTCAGAGATTGTTAATGATAAAATAACAATAACTAAATTCCCAGAAATTAAGGGGGTTTTAATCACTGCTAAAGGAGTAAGCAACACAACAAATAAAATGAAGGTTCTACATGCTGTACAAGCTGTTATTGATATAAACAATGCAAATATAGAAATTTTATCAAGTGAATAGGAGGGAAAAATGAAAACATTATCTAAAAAGAAAAAAATTATAATTTTATCAGCAATGGTGGCACTTTTGCTAGTAACAGGCTTTGTGAACGTTGCATTAAACAGTTCATTATCAGGTGGAGCAACTCACACAAATGCATCAACAACAAACGCAAACTTCTATACAACATATAGAAATGAAAGAGAAGCTACTAGAACACAAGAAATCCAGTTTTATGATTCAATAATTGCTAGCGCATCATCAAGTGATAGTGCAAAAGAAGAGGCAGAGGCCAACAAAATTGCTCTAATTACTCAGATGGAAAAGGAACTTGTTACAGAAGGAATTATTAGAGGCAAAGGATTTGAAGATGCAATTGTTACAACTTCATCAAGCAATGTTAATGTATTTATTAAATCTCAAGAACTAACATCTGTTGAAGTTGCTCAAATTACAACAATAGTTAAGGAACAACTTAAAGTTGAAATTGATAAAATTGTTATAATT
>JBGVFL010000056.1:0-5885 GCA_045120995.1 Candidatus Onthoplasma sp.
AGAGAAACCTTTGTTAAGGCTTGCTGGAACGAAGCCACGGCCACGACCAACATAAAGTGTCATATCAAGGTCAGCATCGTCGTCCATTGTGCAAATCAATTGATCTGGATTAAGAATTGAAATTCCATCTTCACAAACTAAATCTCTTGCATAAACAACGCCTGCACCTTTCTTTTTGAAAGTGATTGTTCCTTTGAAATCTTCATCAGTACTTTCAGTTCTAACAGCAACTGCCTTTAAATTTAAAACAATATCTGGAACATCTTCTGTTACACCCTTAATTGTTGAAAATTCATGCAACACATTTTTGATTTTGATACCAACAATTGCTGCGCCAGGAAGAGATGATAATAATGTTCTTCTTAACATATTTCCAATTGTGATTCCAAATCCTTTTTCTAATGGTTCCACTGTAATAATTGCGCGAGCGCCATTTTCTTGTTCTTCTAAAAGTATTTTTGGTTTTTCGATTTCCATCATAATTTATTTCTCCTATTATCTTGAATAATATTCTACGATTAAGTGTTCTTGAATTCCCAAGTCAATATCGTCTCTTTCTGGAAGAGCTAACACTTTACCAGTTAATGTTTCAGTGTTGAATTCTAACCATTTTGGAGTATTAACTTTAAGTCCTTTCAAACTTGCGAACATTTCAAGACTTTGTTTGCTTTCTTTAACAGCAATAACATCACCAACTTTAACTTGGTATGAAGGGATATTAACCTTTTTACCGTTAACAGTGATGTGACCGTGAGTAACGATTTGTCTTGATTCAGTTCTAGACACACCGATATTCATACGATAAACAACGTTATCAAGTCTGTTTTCAAGCATTTTAAGTAATGCGAAACCTGTGCTTTCTTTTTTAGCAACAGCTTTTTCATAATAAATTCTAAATTGTTTTTCTAAAATTCCGTAGATTCTACGAACTTTGTTCTTTTCGCGCAATTGCAAACCATATTCAGAAACTTTCTTTCTGCCAGTTCCGTGTTGACCAGGAACAGTTGGGCGTTTATCAAAAGAACATTTTGTTAAACATCTTTCGCCTTTCAAGAAAAGTTTGCAACCTTCTCTACGACATTGCTTACAATCTGGACTAGTAATTCTTGCCATATTTTCCTCCTATAATCTTCTCTTCTTAGGTGGTCTGCAACCGTTGTGAGGGATTGGAGATACATCTTTAATCATTGTAACTTGCAATCCTGCTGTTCCAACCGCTCTTATTGCAGATTCACGAGCAACACCTGCGCCCTTAACAAAAACAGCAACTTTTTGAACGCCACATTTTGCTGCATTTTCTAAACATTTTGCAACAGCTTCTTGAGCTGCAAATGGTGTAGTTTTCTTAGCACCACGGTTACCCAAAGCACCAGCACTACATTGAGCTATAGCGTTTCCTTGACTATCTGTTAAAGTTACTAAAGTGTTATTTGCATTAGCAAAAATGTGAACTTGTCCTTCACCGTTGCTAACTAATATTTTCTTTTTCTTTGTTTCTTTCTTAACAGCCATTATATTCTCCTTTTTAGATTGTTTGTATGAACTCGTTCAAAACGAACAAGATCAAAAGGACTATAATATCATTTCAATGATATTTTTACTCCTTATTTTTTCTTATTAGCTATTGTTTTCTTTGGTCCTTTACGTGTTCTTGCGTTTTGTTTGCTAGATTGTCCACGAACTGGTAAATTAGCAATGTGACGAAGTCCACGATAGCACCTAATTTCTTTCAAGCGTTTGATATCAAGAGCTACATCTTTTCTTAATTCACCTTCAACAGTGTAGTTAGCTTCGATGTATTTACGAATTGAAGCAATTTCTTCTTCTGTGAGGTCTTTCACTCTTGTGTCTGGGTTAATTCCAGTTGCAGCCAAAATTTTGTTTGAACTTGTTCTACCAATTCCGTAGATGTAAGTTAAACCAATTTCAACTCTTTTTTCATTAGGTAAATCAACACCTGATATACGAGCCATGTTATATTCTCCTTTATAAATTGTTTTTCTAAATGTTATATTTTCTCACAACACTAAAATTGCCGCGAAGTGTTGTGCTTATTTTCAAAACTAAAGAAAAGCGAAAGATCATTTCGCTTAATTTTTAACCTTGACGTTGTTTATGTTTAGGTGATTTTGAACAAATAACCATAACTTTACCATTACGTTTAATAACTTTGCATTTGTCGCACATAGGTTTAACTGATGGTCTAACTTTCATAATTTCTCCTTATTTGATTGTTTGCTTGCAAATACAAGCAAATTAGAGATTCTTATATCTTGCCCCAGCAAGATATTATTTTTTCTCCTTATCTAATTGTTCACTTGTAAAGTTTCAAGCGAATTAGTTTTTATCTCTCCAAACGATTCTTCCTTTTGTTAAATCATAAGGACTCATTTCAACTTTCACTTTATCTCCAACCAAAATTCTGATTGAATTCATACGTAATTTACCAGAAATGTGGGCGATGATAATGTGATTATTCATAATCTGAACTTTGAAGTTCATGTTGCCTAAAACTTCGACAACCTCACCCTCAGCTTCGATAACATCTTCTTTCGACATATGTTCTCCTTTACTTTTTATATGCTTTAATTAATTTATAAACTTCAGCATTCGTTGTTGTATTGAGATTAACTTTTTTTAATAAGTTATCATCGTGAGCAACTTTTTTTAAGTGTTTAGGATTTTTTAGTTTTGGATTTGCTTTTTCTCTATATTTACCATCTATTATAGCAAGATATCCTTTTTTGTCAATACCCACAACAATAAATAGTCGATTTTGGTCGTGACCAAATAAAGATTCAACCACATCTCCAATTTCAAAATTTGTATCCATAACACCTCTATAAAGTTAATATTTCAACACCATCTTTTGTTATTAAGATTGTGTTTTCATAATGTGCACTAGCGAGACCATCTTGTGTTGAAACGGTCCAGTCGTTATCCTCTAAATACACATCTTTTTTGCCTAAAGTAGACATTGGTTCGATTGCCAAGGTCATACCTTCTTGGAGCACAACACCAGAGTTGTACTTTCCATAATTTGGAACACAAGGATCTTCGTGAAGTTTTTCACCAATTCCGTGTCCAACCAGTTCACGAACAACACCGTAACCATTTTTTTCAAGATGAACTTGAATTCGGTTGCTAATGTGCCCTAATCTTGAACCTGCTTTTATATCTTTGATTCCTTCAAAGAAGGATTCTTTTGTTACATCTATAAGTTTTTGTTTTTCTTTTGAGATTTTTCCAACAGGAAAAGTTCTCGCAGCATCTGAATGATATCCTTCCCAGATAACACCACAATCGATGCTAATAATATCTCCCTCCATTAATGGAATATTTGAGCAGAACCCGTGCACAACTTGATCATTTAAACTTGCACATATTGTGAACGGGAACCCCTCATAATTTAAGAAGGAAGGTTTTGCGCCTTGGGATATTATATAATTATAGGCCAAATCATTAAGGCGCGAAGTGGTTTGGCCAGGAAAGATAGATTTCTCAAGCAGGTTAAGAGTATCTTTCAATATCTTACCTGCTTTTCTCATCTTATCTATTTGTTCGTTATTTTTAATAGTTATACTCATTTAATACCTTCAAAACCTTGTTAAGAGTTTCATCTTTATTGATTGATGCAATAGTTTCAACTCTAACACCTTGTTTTTTGTATTTTTCAATTAATGGATAAGTAACTTTTTCAAAAATTGCAAATCTTTTTTCAATAGATTCCAATGTGTCATCACTTCTTGAAACCAATTTACCATTACACTCAGGACAAACATTAGAACTAACAGCATCTTTTCTTGTGATATAACCACAGTCTTCGCAAGTTAAACGATTTAATAATCTCTTAACAGCAATATCTTTAGGTAAATCCAAATGAATAACTAAATCAACATTTGTAATTTTATCTAAAGCTTCTGCTTGTTCTAAATTCCTTGGGAAACCATCAAAGATTTTAATTACGTTTGAATCCGTTTCCAATTTCTTTTTAACTGTTGACATAACGATATCCATTCCAACAAGTTCGCCTCTATCAATAATTTGTTTGATTTCTTGACCCAAAGCTGAACCTGTTGCAATTTCATCTCTAAAAAGTTGACCCATTGAAACTAGCGAAAAGTTTATATGCTTTTCAAGACCAGCAACCAATGTTCCTTTTCCACATCCTTGAATTCCAATAAGAATAATATTCATTTAAACCTCTTATTTCAAAAATCCACGATAATTTCTCATCATTAATTGAGCTTCTAATTGTTTATCAAATTCAAGCGCAACTGAAACTACGATTAACATACCTGTTGCACTAAATGCTGAATTTAATCCACCTGTTCCAATTGCTGTGAAAAGCAATGTTGGGATAAGCGCCATAAATGCCAAGAATATTGCACCAAATAATGTAATTTTCTTGTTAATGCCATCAAGATATTGTGCTGTTGGCTTTCCTGGTCTAATTCCAGGGATAAATCCACCATTTTGTTGAATTTGTCTAGAAATTTGTTCTGTATCGAAGTTGAGCATTGTGTAGAAGTATGCAAATGCTAAAATCAAGAGTGCCATTATAATAGCATAAACCCAAGATCCAGCACCAACCCATTTATTCCACCAACCAATGAAACCACCAGTTGTGTTTGGCCAGAAAATACTGAACAACATTTGAGGGAATGTTAAGATTGAACTTGCGAAAATGATTGGCATAACTCCATTAGCATTAACTCTAATAGGAATGTATGTAGATTGACCACCATACATTTTTCTGCCTTTCATTTGTTTTGCGTATTGAACGCCAACTTTTCTTTCTCCGCCATCAACAAAGACAACAAGAGCGAAAATTCCAACTAAAACCAATAAGAATAAGATAAGTTGCCAAATAGCAGTTTGAGTTGCTTTGCCACCTTCTCCTATATTTTGGAAGTTTGAGATAAGACCTGTTCCTGCTGATGATAAAATACCAACGAAAATTAATAATGACATACCATTACCAATTCCAATTTCAGTGATTTTTTCACCAAGCCAAACAGTAAACATTGCACCAGCAACCAACATCAAAACAATGAATGAATAACAAAGGAATTTATTGTCACCAAACAATGCTAAATGTGTGCTACCAGCAGTTCCAAAACCAACAGCAATACCAATTGCTTGAGCAATTGCTAACAATAATGCTGCGATTTTTGTATATTGACTAATTTTCTTTCTACCATCAGCGCCACCATCTTTAGCAAGTCTTTGCCAGCTTGGAATAACTGCTGAAAGTAATTGAATAATAATTGATGAAGTAATATAAGGTGAAACACCCAATGCCAAGAAAGAACCTTGACTTAAAGCGCCACCACTTACCGCACTAAGCAAATTTAAGAAAGTGTTGCCTTCCACCTTAACACCGAGAGCTTCAGTATCAATACCTGGAATAGGCAACCAACAGCCAAGACGGTAGATAAATAATAATACCAATGTAAGAATAATTTTATTTCTTACTTCTTTTATTTTAAATGCGTCAGCTAATGTCTTAAACATTATACCTCCTCTACACTGCCACCTTGTGCTGTAATTTTTTCTTTAGCTTGAGCTGTGAACTTGTTAGCTTTAACTTTTAAAGCAACTGTTAATTCACCATTTCCTAAAATCTTAACACCGTCTTTTTCAATTTTTGAAAGAATGCCAGATTCTAATAATTTAACTGCGTCAACTTCAGTGTTAGCTTCAAAAATATTTAAAGAACTAACATTAACAGTTGAGTAAACCTTTTTGAATTTCGCATTTGTGAAACCCTTAATAGGTAGTCTTCTGTATAAAGGCATTTGTCCACCTTCGAATCCTGGGCGAACTCCACCACCTGAACGAGCGTTTTGACCTTTGTGTCCTTTACCAGAGGTTTTACCTAT
>JBGVFL010000057.1:0-15370 GCA_045120995.1 Candidatus Onthoplasma sp.
ATTTTCTTTTTTGACTTGCTTTATATTATTTATTAAATTATTTTTATTAATAATAAATTTATTAAACATATTTTAATATATGCTTAATCTTTTATTTGTTTCTCATAGAAAACTCACAACCGCAATAATCTTGCCTGTAAATTCCTAGTTCTTTACAAATTTGAATACTTCTTAAATATCCATTTTCTTTTTTGAAATCTGCGTGTAAGTATTTAATTCCATACTTCTCTTGAAGTCTTTCACCTAAAAGGTTTATAAACTCACAGTCTTTATGCGGACTAATTGATAAAGTGGTTGTTACAATATCAAAATTATTTTCTAACGCATATTTAAATGTTTTATCTAGTCTATCTGCAATACACACTTGACAACGAGAGCCTCCCTCGTTTTCTTCTTCTTTGCCCTTAACTAAACTTAAAAAAGTATCGTGATTGTATTTCGCTTTAACGATATTAACTCCTAATTTTTCAAATTCACCTGCTCTCAATTCATATTCAGTTTCTGGAAAGGTGTTTGGATTATAATAATAAAATGTTATATCGAAATATTTTTTTATCCTTTCAATAACAGCGCTTGAACATGGAGCACAACAACAATGCAAAAGTAGTTTTGGCTTATCACCAAAACTACTTATCTCTTCGTGCATTAATTTGTTGTAATCTATTTTCATACTACTTATTTTAATTCAAATATTAAATTTGTCAAGCCTCTAGTTTTTTAGTAATAAATATTCATTACTATAATTACCCCAAGAGTCAAATGAATTTGTTGTTGCACCAACCAAATATAATAAAGTTGGTTCTTTAACATTATAGTTTAGTATATTCACATTATCAAATGAAAACTTAACAACATCTTCTGGTTTAGTTGAATTTTGGAGAACAACATTTTCTAGTTTATCCTTAAATTCAATTTTATTATTTACACTTGAAGCATTAAATGTTATTTTTTCACTTCCAAGATTGATATTGTATTTATTAGAAGTTTTAGAAACAATGTTATTATCATAACTCAAACCAACAACTAAACCTAAAACTTTTTGTTTAACAATAATCAAATTCAATTTGTTATTATTATTATTTTCATCATTCTTATAAGAGTATGCTAGTTTTGAATTTTCAATAAACTTATTAAATGAATTCAAACTAATTGAAACATTTTTAAAGTTGTCTATTGCTACTTCATTATTTGAATAAGTGACTTGAGATTTAGGAATTAATTTTTCATTAATCTTGCATTCAGCACTAATTGAACCTGTTCCTGTTGTTGTATCAATCATCATTTGATAGTTGTAGTTTGCACCAATAATTCCACCAGCAAAATATGAGAACAACTCACCATCATAATTAACATTTGAAACAACACCATTAACATTTCTTCCAATAATTCCGCCAGATGTTTGAGCATAATCCTTCTTGATAATATTTGCTTTAACTTCAACATTATCAACAAGCCCGCCCAAGTTAAATCCAACTGCTCCAGCAGAAACATATTTTGACTTTCTAAACACATCGTCAGCTAACTTAATAGTTGAGTTGGTTAACAAACCTCTGTTTTCTCCAACTGCTCCAGCAGAGTATTGTTCACCGAATAGAGTGCCAGATACATTAACATCTAAGTTGTTAAGACTCACTCTTTCACCAATCAAACCAAATGCAACACCAACAGTGTCACCATATACGGTAACATCTCCAGCAACAGAAATATTTCTAACTTTAAAATATTCTCTAGTTATTTCTCTTTGTGTGGATAAGTTATAATTAACTCTATCATATCCATCAACAATACCAGCAACCGAACCAGCATAATAAACCTTATCTAAGTTGTAGCTAACATCACTTCCGTTGTTTCTTGACATATAAATTGAATAATTAACAAGTGTTGAGGCTCTAGTACTATTTGCGCCAACATTAGAAGTAATTTGATCTAAATCAATTTCTCCTCTAACAACACCAGCAAGACCTCCAACAGCATTACCTCCAACAATAATTAAATTGTTTGAATCAATATTTATATTATAAAGATTAAAGTCTTCTATAATACCAGCTAAAATACCAACAGCTTTAGTTGAACTTGCCCACACAGATGTTGCTCTTATTGTTAAGTTTCTAATTGAATTGTCAACAGATTTATCAACAGAACCTTTAACTTTTTCAAATAATCCAATTGAAGATAAGCTTGATGTTGAATATAACATAACTCCGCTTAAAGCCATATTATTTCCTTGAATATTACCAGAGAATGTAACCGTTGATGTTATAGGATTTTTTCCAACAGCTGTAAAATCAATATCTTTTATTATTCTATAATAAGCAGTCATATTGATATTATTAGTAGGATCGAAACGATAATTCCAAGTTTCTAAATCGTGAATAATAAATGGATTTTGTTTTGTTCCATAATTTGCAAAGTCTACTTCATATTTTACTTCATCAACATCATCATCAACATTATCTTCAATTTCTGAGATTGTTAATTTCTTGAAGTCTTCAAATTTCAACTCTTGTGTTGAAACAATCTTAGGCAATGTTCCTGCTTGAATTGACCAAACAGCAGTTTTATTATCACCAAAAGCAAATCCATATTGTTCGTAACAAGATTTTTCATTTCTTAAACTGATGCTAACAGAATTTAATCCTTCAATTTGAGAATTGCTGTTATCCACAACAAATTGAATACAATCTTTTAGTGTTCCTGTGTTTTGACCAACAAACATAACATCGTCTTTACTTGCTTTAATTCCAGAATTAATAAAAGTATAAACTCTTGTTATTTCTCCTGCATTTGAATCTGCAAAACCAGCAAATCTATTATTATTTACACCTGTTTCAGAAATTTGAGCAAACACGTCATAAATAACGCCTTTATTGTTAAATACAAATCCTGCAGAGAAGTCTTTTGCCGACATTGTTCCTTGATAAATTTTAGTATTACCACCATCAACTCTCAATAAGATTTCATTTTTCTTAACTAAGTTAACATAACTCATTGAAATTTCACCAGAGTTTTCCACAACAAATCCAGCGATATCCACAATGATTGTGTTGCCTAATTTTTCATTATATCCATATATTGTTGAATTTTCTTCAACTCCACTAGAAACTATTTTACCGTTGTTGGTATGAACGAAACCTCCAACGTTTGATTGTGAGAATATTGATAATTCACTTCTACAATTAGTTACATAACCCGTTGAAGCGTTTTCCGCCACCACGCCACCAATATTAAAGTTTATTTTATATTCTTCATTTGAATTTCCTGTTTGTGTTTCCAATCTAGAAGCATTTACAGCAACAAAACCTTCAACAACACAGTTTGTTATCATACCACTATTTACAGCTGCTATGCCACCAAATTTTGCATCAGTATAAGCAATATCGCTGTTATTGGTTATGTCATAATATTGTACGCTATCTTTATCCTGATTAATAGAACCAAATGAATATTCATTATCTCCATCAAAATCAGCAGAAACATACTTAACTTTAACATTCTTAACAATCATTGCAGGATAACTTGTATCTCCAACAACTTCTTCACCGTAAATTTTAGCAAATAGTCCAGCTTGAATGCTTGGATCATTAAAGTTTGCAAAACTTTTAATTTCAATAGTGTGACCATTTCCATCAAATTCCAATATATGTTTATTAATTGGAGTGTAATCTGTTAAGGCATTATTTCCAACCAAATCAAGATTTAATATATATCTTCCACCGAAGTCCATCTTTTTGAACTCATCAACAGAATTAATAACGGTAGGTTCAAACCAGTTTGTTGCTTTTCTAAAGTTCAAATAATAGTTCTTATCAACAACATAATTGTTTGTGTTTGTGTTTGTTGATTTATAATTTTCAACTTCCCATATATTACTTGAATAGAACATTTTAAATGCCACAGCCAAATATTTTGGTGAATATTCTTCTTGAACATTTAAAATATTTTTATTTAAGCTAATATTTTTAATGTCACCAGATTCAACATCTTCATATTTTGTTGAATCCAAACTATTGCGCTTATTATTGTTTAATACAAGATATTCATTTATTCCAGTAGATCCATCGTATGTATTTAATTTATATAAGATATCATACACTTGATATAAATATGTATTACTATCATATTTACTACTATAATTTTTATCATATTTATATTCAGTGTTATGGAAGAATTCACCATCAGCAGAAACATCATAGAAACTTATATCGTATTTTCCAAAATAAATCTCTAAATTTATATCTCTGTTATAATATCCGTAAATTTCACTTCCGTTTGAGCTATCAATACTAGAATTTACACTTACTCCGTGGATAACGAAAGTTGTTATCTCAAATTCTATTGAACATTGAGCAACGTCGAAATCTCCATTTTCTAAAATTGAATATGCGGTGAAAGTGACTTTGAACTTTTTACCAACATTGTTAACATTATAAGCCTTACAATCTAACTGATATTGATTGTCTGTTAATTTAACAATATCGTAGTTACTTTCAACACCATCATCGCTCGTTATAACTATAGAAACATCAGTGTTTGTATTCTTTGTTTTAACTCTTAAAATTGAATCAACACCATTTGCTAAATAAACGCCACTAACTGCGGCAATTTTACCAGAAGCATTTCCTGCAACAACGCCATCTTGGCTATTTGGCAATAAATGTGCAACTTCAATTTCAGGTAACATCTTAACTTCTATATGTTTTCTGCTTGACGCAATTAACTTATCACCAGCAGAATATGCTCTAATTTCAATTGTGTGAAGTTTTGATGAATAATCTTTACTAATTTGAGTTTTTATGTAAATTCTACTTCTTGATGTTTTGTTATTTGTTTCACTATAATCATAAAGTTTAATTCCTTTTCCATCGCTAGAAGGATCAAACTTAACACTTAATGCATTACCATCTTCATCAATTTGAATAAACACAATTTCTTCATTACCTGTAATATCACTTATTTCGAGATAATCATAATAACCATTATCAGGAACAAGGTCTATTATCATATATCCAAAACTACTTGGTTTTAAAATATTTTGTTGAACCAACTCTTGGCCCGATTCTGTATTTCTATAATAATAGTTTTTAATTTCTATTTTGTTTATTCGTTGTGGAAGAATTAAATAATTAACGCTATCAAACACTCCAAAACCAAATTCCATATTTAGTTCTTCATCTAGCATCAAATCACTAAATTCAATTCTAAATTTAATTGTTTGAAGATTCTCTGAGTAGATATTATCACTCACATAAACAACAAAGTAACCAATTTGTAAGTTGTCTTTTTTTATTAAATATTTTTTACTGTTACCAATCACTTCATCAGCAACAAAAGAATATTTATTTGTGGTTGTTTTTATATTTAACTTATCCAACACAGCACTGTTTTGCAATGCGTTATCAGTTGATAAATATGCATTTAAGTAAACCACATCATTTGGATAAACAATCGCATCATCATAACTAAATGCAATCTTGGTTATACCTTCTAGTGTGTAAAGGTTAAATGTTATGGTTGATTCCTCAACTTTAACACCATCAACTAAAACATATGGTGTAACATTAACTGTGAAATAACTAGAATTATCTTCTAATCTTCTTAAAACAGATAACATAAATGGAGTTTTATTATCAATATCAACAAAATATGTTGTTGCTGTTACAGTTTTTGTTCCAGTAATTGCAATATAGTCTTCAATATTAACCCCTGCAACAGTTGTTGAAACTTCAACTTCCAAATTTAAGTTAGATTTTGTTCTATATTTGTATTCATTAGAATCAAATGTATAAACTCCATTTGTAACGGTATAGTATTGTTTACTACTTCCTTGTCCAATATTTTCAGATGAGCCAACATATCCAGCAATATCTGTTCTGCTTGAACTTAGATGCAAATCTGTTATAGGATAATCAACCACAACTTTAATTGTTCTTTTTTCAATATCACCAGCATTAGGGTTAAGAGTTGAACTAAATATCAATTCACACTCACCAACGCCATTGATTATTAGCTTTCCATCATATGTTATATCAATAACACTAGTATTAGTTGATTTAACATTAATCATAACAGAACCCAATGAAGAAGGCTTAGCAGTTATATCTAACAATCCGATGTTGTTGCCATACTCCATTTTATAGATATATTGACTTCTATTTGTTCTTTCAATCAATGTGCTTAAAATGTCATATGTTACATTCTCATCAATTGAGAAATCATAATAATCTAGCATCAACACTCTTGCCAAATCATCACCATCTGTTTTACCTTTAACAACAACATCAATTGAATCTGGAGCTAAATCAAATATTGGAGATGAATCATCTGTTCCTTCTTTATCTTTTGTTACAAAGATATAGCCACCATTTATAAATTCATTATAAGCCCAATAATCTTGAAGATTTGCAGAAGAATTAATATTAAAATTTGTATTATTTAAAATTTTACCTTCAACTAATTCTAAACCGCTAGAAGTGTCTATATTTAATGAATATGCAGCATTAAAGTGTGAACTCTTATCATTGTCTAACACAAAGCGTTGCATAACAACACCCACTTCAACTTCATTATATAATAAATCACCTTGAAGTTTTCCAATGAAGTATACATTAAACATCACAGAACTTCCTTCAAATGAAGAAACAATTCCTCCAATGTTTGCATTTGATTTTAAATAGGCATTAACACTTGAAGAAATGATAACTACTTTACTTGAAATTGGATTATTACCTGTAACAATATTGCTTGAATTGTTAATTGCAAAACCAACAATTCCACCAACATAATCTTCAGCAAAGATGTCTTCAACTCCAGAAATAACATTAACCAGCTCATCGTTTATTGCTGAATAATTCCAATTGTAACTCATAACTGAACAGAAAATAAATTTTCCAGAATCTGAATTTCCAGCAATTCCACCTGCGGCTTTATTTGCAATAATCACCGTTTCTTTATATTGTTTAGTTAAAATTTGGTAATCACAATCTAAGTATATTCCATTAAAATCTAAACCAACAATTCCACCAACATTGTTATATCCAACAATTTGAGATGCAGATTTAACATTGTATATTGCTTTAGATAAATAAACATCATTTAATGTTGAATAAACATCTTCTTCAACAACAATGCCAGCATCTGTACCTTCGATTGAAATAAAGTTTTCTTGTTGCAAATTCTCACCGATAACACCACCAATATTTGATGTGTTTTCAGCATTAATAACCGCTTGAACAAATGCATTTTGAACTATACCAACATCTGTTCCATAAGTGTTTAATCCAACAACACCACCAACCGCAGAGGTTTCGCTTAAATTGCTTACATTTAATGTAAGTTGAGATAAAGCATTTTCTCTACTACCAGCAACGTTAAGAATTATTGTGTTTTCACCACCAGCTGCATCATATGTTTCACAACCTTTAATAAATGCAATGTTCTTACCAACAAGTCCACCAACATAAATTAAGGCATCACCTGAAACTTCAACAAATCCTTCAACACCAACAATTCCATTCCACATTACATCATTGTCGTCAACTCCATATTTATATTCAATGGTTCCTTTGTTCTCTCCAACCAATGAACCTAAATAATAGGTTGCTGTTCCATTTAAGTTTGCAATTCCTCTAGCATAAACACCAACATTTGTTAGCGTTCCTTTATTGATGTCAATAAGTCCTAAATATCCATTGTTAGAACTATCTATATCATAGTTATAATTAATTGAGAATTTAATATTTACCAATTCCCCACTGAAGTTAGTAAATAAATTTCTCATATCTTTATTTAAATAAATTCCATCTAATGTATATATAGTATTATTTAATGATGATATAGTTCCTTTAAACGAATCAATTGTCTTAATTTGATCATCGCCAATATCATCTAAACTAATATTTGCCATCAATTGATAGTGTGCTTGTTTAAACAATTCGTTTGAATTAATTTCCCAAAAATCAGTTGCGTTCTTAATTAGGTAAGGATTACTTTCAGAACCATCACTTAAATAAATGTCAATAACAAAATAAGCATTAGAATAATCGTTCATTAAGAAGATTGATGGCATATTATATCCAGATTTGTCTTGAGAAATTGTTTCTTTTAAGGCGTCCTTTGCAAATACTATCAATTTAAATTTATTGATATTTTCAATACTATTAACTGTAATCTCACAAGTAGTTGGATTTATTGTAAAGAATTTCTTAGCGCTATATGCATTTCCATAAACATCTGCAACTTGAATTACAATTTCAGGGTGAGTTACTTGACCTAATTTTGAAATATTTTCTGCTAATACTTGATATTTTTCACCAACTTTTAAGTTAATATATGGTGTTCGATTTTCATCATCAAGAACATATGTTTTACTCTTAACAACAACCCTTTCAGTTATAATAGGTTCTTCAACATATACAACACATTGCAATTCCAAAACTGTATTAAATTGAGTTATAAATGCTTTGATAACTTTTGTGTAACTACTTAATCCGATAATAGAACCAAATTTAAATAAACAAGTGTTTGAACCTAAATCGTTTGTTACAAGAACACCATTATCTATATAACAATCGTTTATTCCGTCCCCATCTTGATCATAATTAAATTCTAAGTTTTCACCATTTATGTTCCACATAACATTTGAAGGTGTTGTTGTGTAATTCCACAAATCATTTGCCATATCAACTTTGAGTTCTAATTCTGATAAGTGCTTATAGTCAACAGCCATCAATTCTTCTGGATATGTAACATAATTAGTATGGTTTATGGTTAAATCTTCTTCAGTAATTATTTCATAAACAAAGAAACTTAAATTAATGCTTGGAACAGGATTTGCTAAAACAGCTTCGGAAACAATGTTAGCATGTCTTTTTATTCCAGCCTTAATTGTTAGGTTAATATATTGTGGAGCTCCATCAACAAAAGTTCCTTTTGTGAAATTTAAATCTATTAAGCTATTTGTGCCATCTATTGCTTCAATATTAAAATATTCTTCAACATTTCCACCATTTGGAGTAAAGTCTCCATCTTCTATTTTTCCAATATTAAATTCATATTCAAACCCTTCAAGGATATTTGAATCATATATAGCTTGTGGTAAAGTTATTGAAAGCCCCAATTTTTCACCAGCAGCAACAATATAATCTGATTTAAATTGTGGATAATCGTTATTTTTAAAAGCTTGCTTGTTTGTTTCCAAGGAAACATATTCTGTTTTTAGTTCATTTAAATCTTCATAAACTTTACAAATTAACACTGCTCTTTCAATGTTTTCTTGACTAAATACAATTTTATATTCACCAAGACTTGTGTCCTTTCTATAAACAAGACCTATAACATCGTTTGTTGTGTTCTTTGAATAATGATAAGTTAATGAAGAAACACCAACAACACCTTCTCCACCCTCATCTTTTTCGACTTCTTTATTGTAAATAGTTAACGGGTTTTCCACAGGACTTAATGGACTTATAGTAACATTAAAATCAACATTATCAATTAATGAGTCATCAATTCCTTTAACTGTGTCAGCAACATAAACAAAGTTACCATAAACATTTGCATCATCAGAATCCAAGCCTTGAAGTCTATTCAAATAAAGATTTTCAACATTCGAATCACTAGTGTATAAAGAATAGAATCCGTTTCCGTTTTCAACATGATAATAACCAGCTTGCAATTCCATTGATTTCACACCTTCTAGGCGGTTGAAATTCAAACTAGTTTCAAGAGTTTCTAATTCACTCCAATATTCAAGTGTTGAGTTGTTAATTGTTTGTACTTTTGCACCGAATTCTAAAGGTTCAAGCGCACCATTTCCATTAATATATTTAATGTAAATTTTAGTTGTTCTATCAATTTCTTCCGAAATCATAACACCCGATTCATCATATGTAAATTGAAGATAATCATCAATCAAACTAAACACTAATGAATACATTTTGTCATTAACATAAACATCTCCAGGAAGTTCGCCAAATACGTTGTGTTCAGATAAAATACTAGGATTAACAACTATTCTCATTTTGTCTAGATCTTGATGAACTCCTTCACCAGAATCAAAAACAAACAACGCCCCTCTTGATGATCCTGTTTCATAATAATCAAATATATTAATATTTTCACTTGTTGAGATTGTTTTACCATCTTTAGAAACCATAATTTTATCTGGTTTCAATTCACCCTTTACTTTAACAGCAAGTTCAACTGGATGAATATCTCCAACATAATTTATCGGATCTAGTGTTATTTTTATCTCAACCGGTTGTTCTGTATAAGTATGAGCATTAACAATCAAGTTGTTATTAGCATCTGTAAAAACAGAAACTTTGTTTTCAAATGCTTTATGTATTGTTGTTTTAATTTCATACATATCAAAGTAGTTTTTAGCTATTAGTAATGCATCATCAACATCATCTTCTAAATTTGTTCCCAAATATTTCAAACTTAATTTGAAAGAATTTAAAGAGTCGTCATTAGCTATAAGTTGAATATTGTTATAGTCAGCCTGAAAATCAGATGTTAAAACAACATTGTTTTCATCTAAAACTTTCTTAAAGAAAATCGAAATAGTTTTATCTGCATATTTATCTTGTCCATCTACTTGCTCATCATCTTTATAATCTTTTAGATATGTAACGGGGAAAATTTTTAAAGCAAAATTTTCATCAATGGTTTCCTGAGCCAAATTTGAAATCTCGAAACCTTTATACACGTCAACAAACCCTTCAATATCTTCACACGGGATTAACTTAACCCCATCATATCCAACAATTGAATAATCCGGAGCAACAACAGCGCCACTAACTTTAAAGAAAAGTTTGTCTGTACTTCCACTTGGTTTTAATTCATAGGTTTTATTGAGATCAACTAAATGAGTAACAACAGTTGTTTCATCTTCAACTTCAGCTTTTGGTATTGAAATTAAATATTTATCATTTAGTTCTTGACCTCTTTTAACAATTTGAACATCGTTTGATTTTTGATCGATAGTAAGAGGAATTTGTTTTTTCTTTCCAGATGCTAAGTGACTAACAACTAATTTTGCATTGCCATCGCTTGGCATTTCTGGAGAAATGACAACTGAGCAAGAATTTTCTTGATATTTATAGTCTAAAACTGAAATCAAATTATTTGGAATTGAATAAACAATAATCTGATCAAGCTCTTCATCTAGATTACCAAATTTAATATTCAAGGTTTGAGATTGTTCGAC
The DNA here is from genome assembly GCA_045120995.1 of Candidatus Onthoplasma sp. GTDB lineage: Bacteria > Bacillota > Clostridia > Christensenellales > UBA1242 > Onthoplasma. The sequence continues at coordinate 11,210 of JBGVFL010000057.1, forward strand.
TTGTTCTTCGTCAATAACAAACCTAACATCTTTTAACAACACTCCTTCACTTGAATAAATATCCATTTTGAGATTTCTATATTTATCACCACACGCAGAAAAAAGAACACAAGAAAATAGTGATAAAATAATTAATGCAAAACTATAAAACTTTTTCATTTTTTCCCCTATAAATAATTTAACCTAAATGCCTTAAATTATTTTTAAATTAATAATAAATTAATTATATAAAATATTGTTTTATTTTGTCAAACAATCATATTTGTTTTTTTAAAAAAATAATAAATAATAAAAAGGAATTTATTAATGGGAAATAAAGAAGAAAATAAAAAAATAGATAAAGAACAATTGATAACATTAACCAACAGAAAAAATATATCCGTTTCAGGAACCAACAAAATAATAAGTTTAAAACCAGATCTTATTCAGTTGGATACAGTTATGGGTCCTTTGCTTATAACCGGCGAAAAACTAGAACTTCTAACGCTAGACAACATATCAACAAAAGCTGAAATTACTGGAGATATTGTTTCAATCAAATTCTTGGATAACAAAGTAAAAGAACCACTTTTTAGGAAGCTATTTAAATGATTTTTAAATCAATAAACCAATTAAATCATTTATTAATTTTTTTTATTGCAGGGATATTTGTTGGTGTTATACACTTTATTTATTCTGTCGTTTTTTTAAAAAATTACGGCAAATTATATAAAAATATTGCAATTTTTACGATTTTTTATATATTTTTTATTGTTTTTTTTGAAATTTTATTATTTTTAATCAATTTTGGAAAATTTGCAATAACACTTTTCACATCCTACTGTTCAGGATTTTTTTTACTAAAAATTCTAACACAGAATTTGCTTGTTATTTTTGAAACAAAATGGTATAATGTTATAAATAAAATTTTTAAAAGGCCAAAAATTAAAGATGAACAATCCTAAAAAAGTTAAATTAATAATAAGTTTAGCAACACTAATTTTGGTTGCACTGTTTGTTATTGTGTGTTTTCAATTAGTAAACATAATTAAAATCAAAAACAAATTATCAAGCCAAAACAAAACCATTCATCAACTCGAACGAACTTTAGATTATTATAAAGACAAAATTCCAGATAACAACTATGATGAAATAACTTAAAGGAGACAATATGATTATAACAATAACAGGAAAACCTTGCAGTGGAAAGGGCACTGTAGCAAAAGAGCTTTGTGAAAAATACAATTTTGAATATGTTTGCACGGGAGATATGTTTCGTGAACACGCAAAAAAAATGGGATACGATAACATTTTAACATTCCAAGAAGAAGACCCAAGAGTTAAAGAGGTTGACAAAATTGTAGATTCGGCAATAATTGAATTAGGGAAAAGAAGTATAAACGAAAATATTGTCATAGATTCTCGCCTAGCATGGCATTTTATTCCAAACTCATTTAAGGTTTTTATTGATGTTAAACCTAAAGTCGCAGGAAAACGATTATTAGAAGCAAACAGAGAAACAGAAAAAACATCATCATTGAAAGATGCGATTAATAAATTAGAAACAAGATGGAATGTTGAAAACGACAGGTATACGGAATTATATAAAACAAACAATCTAAATCTTAAAAATTACGATTTGGTTGTTGATAGCTCAAAATTAGCACCAACTCAAGTTATGGAAAAAATTTATAAGACATATAAAAAACACATCTCAAAATAAAAGCAAGATTCAAAAATCTTGCTTTTTTAATAATTTTTATTGAAAAATAATTGTTTTTTTAATATTTTTATTGTTTTTTTGTAAATTTTTTATTTTTTAAATATAAATTTTCAAAATTGTTTTTATTTTCTTGTCTACTCCTTGCAATTGAAAACTCATTTGCTTCAACATCTTTGTTTATCGTGCTTCCCGCAGCAATATACGCAAAATCCCCAATTTTAACCGGAGCAACAACATTAACATTTGATCCGATAAAAACACAATCTCCAACTTGCGACCTTTGTTTTAAATATCCGTTATAATTGCAAAACACAACACCGCACCCAACATTACACATCTTACCCAAATCCGCATCTCCAACATATGATAAATGTGCAATCTTAGTTTCGTCTCCTATTATTGAATTTTTAACTTCAACAAAATTTCCCACTCTACAATCTTTTCCAATTCTAGAATTCTTTTTTACTGTTGCAAAAGGTCCAACGGTTGTAAAATCACCAACAAACGAATCATCAATAAAACTAGAAACAACTTTAACACCTTTTCCCAAAGAACTATTAGTAATAACACTATTGGAAGATATCTCACAGTCATCGCCAATTATTGAATCGCCATCAATACAACAACCATAATTAAGTTTTACATTTCTCCCCATTTTAACATTATCACCAATAGATATATTAAATTTTAACAAATCATCTTTTTTTATTTCCGAACTATAAATTATCATACTAATATATATGCTAAAATTAAAAAACTTTCACAAATAAAAAGAATAAATATTGCTTAATATTTATTTTTTTAGTATAATACTAATATGAATAATAAAAAAATGACAATTAAGGATAGTTCTTTAAGTTTTTTATTTGGATTTTTATTGTGTCAACTTTCTGTTGTTGTAATAACCTCTGCAACACTTATTTTTTGTAGCGTTTTAGGCTTTGATCCCAATAAACTTTCCACTTTTTTTAATACCGCAATCGGCTACATAATTCCTTCTCTTTCATTATATTTAGCCATGGTTTTAGTCTTTTTATTTTTCAATGCAAAGAAAAACAATAAGATATTCAAAAAAGTTAAGTCTAAAAAATTATTCTTCTATATAGGTATCGCCATTATCTCTTTTCTTTGTCTATATCCTATAATAACCTGCTTAGATGTTGCGTTTATTAAAATGAACTTCAAAATTAACACTCTTCCATATAAACTCAATACAAAAAACTACTTTATATCGCTAATCCCACTAGTAATTGCTCCAGCAATCTGTGAAGAACTTTTGTTTAGAGGAATCATATTTCAGGGATTAAAAAAACATGGTAAAGTTTTCTCAATTGTGTTATCCTCTTTAATGTTTAGCATATATCATATGTCTATCAATCAAACAGTTTATCCGATATTAATGGGTTTACTTTTAAGTGTAATAATGTATTATGAGGAAAACATATATTATTGCATAGCCGTTCATATGACAAACAACTTTATGTCGTTAACTTTGTCTTATTTTAAAATAAGTTTAACATTTAATCATTGGTTATATATTGTTTTAGCATTAATTCTCATAACAAAGTTTTTATCAATTATTTTATGTTTAGTAATAAAAAACAACAAAACAAATGAAAAACAACCAATTAACAAAACTGAAAAAATAATTCTATCAATTTCATTAAGCGTAATGCTTTTATTATGGATAATATCAAATTTTGGCTAAAATATGAAAAATAAGAACATTTTCAAAATTAATATTATATACTTTGTAGCAATAACACTTGTTGCTATAGTTTTTGTTTTAGGTTATTTAGGAATACTGAAAAACGAAATTTTATCTTCATTTCTTATTCAAATAGTTGTTATGTTTGCAATTCCACTACTAATGTATTCATTATTTATGAAAAAAACACCAAAGGAAACGTTTTCAGATTGTGGATTAAAGCCAATCACTAACAAAATGCTTTTAATTTCAATAGCTCTTGGTTTTATTTTATATTTTGTAAACAGTTTCACAGCCAACACTTTTTACGGAATCTTATCAATATTTGGCTATGAAAACTTACCAACCACATCAACAACCACAACATTCAACTACACACTACTTCTAAAGGAATTTGTTTTATCTTGTATTCTGCCTGGTTTTTGTGAGGAGTTCCTACATAGAGGAATTATGTTGCACGCAAATAAAAAACACAACAACCCAAAGTTTTGTTTAATAATTTCGTCTATCTTGTTTGGTTTAACACATTTAAACATTAAGCAATTTTTCTATGCCACAATTTTAGGATTCCTTATGGGCGTTGTTAGTATGGTTTCTAATAGTATTATACCAAGCATAATCATTCATTTTATGAACAATTTCTTAAGCACATATTTCTTCTATGGAACGCATCTTAATTGGCCTCTTGCTAAATTTATCAATTATGTAACAAACATCTTTTCAAGCGAAATATTAATTTATGTAAGCTCTT
>JBGVFL010000058.1:0-12338 GCA_045120995.1 Candidatus Onthoplasma sp.
TTCAAAAACAGAATAAGGAACATCTTCATTTAATAAAACTTCTTCTAATGTTGAATTATAATTTTTTAATTTATAAAAGAATTTATCTGTTTCAATATCTTTTAAATAAAGCTCTGCAAATGTTTTATTTAATTTTTCAAAAGCATTCATTCTTGAAAGAAAAGTTGTTTCACGCAGTTTTTGGTCTTTGCTTCTTAAATAGACAGGAGCTGATGCATTATCAACCTTATGTTTTTTGCCATTTGAATCCACAGCATCATCAAAATACATTTCGCTGTCAGTTAAAATAGAGTGAAGGTTTGAATTGTTTCCTAAAAATCCGCCCATTTTTGCAAGAAGAACATTAGTTTTTTCATCTAGTCTGTGAGGTTTTAATTTTATGATGTCTTTAATTGTGTTTTCATAATCTTTAAATCTTACATCGTCTAATAGTGAATTTAAATAATCATCAGTTAATTCATACATTTGAGGCATAAAAAAGGCATTTGCTTCACTTATTTTTGTGTATAGTGTGTCAAATTTTTGCGAAAGCGCCAACATTTTTATGTTAGAGCTGTCAACATTTAGGGAATGTGAAATATAGTGAGCAAGTTTATAAATTTTTATAAAATCTTGTTCATATTTACTAAATCTTTCTAATAAAATTTCTTTTTGATTTAATTTACCGCTATATGTAGGCAAAATCTTAGTTAAATTTTGCATTATTTCAAATATATTTTCAATTTCATTATCATTTGCGATATATGAAGATAAGTCCCATTTAAATTCATCTGCGATTTGACTTCTTTTTTTCATTATTCCTCCAATATATATTATAAGTTTAAATTTATTGGTGTTTTTGTCAAGCGAAATATATTTAATTATGGTTTTAATCAAAAGAAAACAAATTTCTCTGTTTGGTTTATTTAAATATCTACTTGAAATTTATGTTTTTTTTTGTTACAATGATAAATGATATAAAAATTTTCATTTTGGATAAAATTTATTAATCAATAGGTGGGTAGTATGCTTGAAAATATTGTTATTAAAGGAGCAAAAGAAAACAATTTAAAAAACATTAGTTTAACTTTACCTAAAAATAAACTAATTGTTTTTTCAGGCGTTAGTGGTTGTGGAAAATCCACTTTGGCTTTCGATACCATTTTTGCTGAAGGGCAAAGGAGATATATGGAAAGCTTGTCTAGTTATGCTCGTCAATTTTTAGGACAAATGAACAAGCCTGATGTTGAGAGTATTGATGGGCTTAGTCCTGCAATTTCGATTGACCAAAAATCAACCAATAATAATCCACGTTCAACAGTTGGAACAATAACAGAAATTTATGATTATTTAAGATTGTTATTTGCAAGAATTGGAAAACCTTATTGCCCTAAATGCGGGAAACCAATCTCGGTTCAAACTATAGACCAAATAGTTGATAGGGTTATGGAAACAGAAGATGGCGAAAAAATGCTTATTATGGCTCCAATTGTTAGAGATCAAAAAGGTACTCACGAAAAAATTCTAAACGCTTTAAGAAAAGATGGTTTTGTTCGTGTTATGGTTGATGGAGATGTATATTCGCTTGATGATAATATTGAACTTGATAAAAACAAACGTCACGATATTAATGTTGTTGTTGACAGAATTGTTAAAAAAGAGGGAATCATTTCAAGATTAACTGAATCAATTGATAAATGTTTGCAAATGGCAGATGGTCTGGTTATTGTTAACGTTAAAAATTCAAATAAATTGTTTAGTGTTAAATATAGTTGCGTTGATTGTGGAATATCAATTCCTGATATTGAACCAACATTATTTAGTTTTAATAATCATTCAGGGGCTTGTGCTAAATGTGGTGGGCTTGGATACGTTATAAAAATTGGTGAAAATTCAATTGTTAAAAATGATCATTTATCTATAAATGAAGGTGCATTGTCTGTTATGGGTTTTAATATTGACACAACAGGAGTAACAAAAAAAGCATTAACAAAACTTGCAAAAGAACACGGGTTTAGTCTTGACACACCTTACTATAAAATACCAAAAGAGGCAAGAAATGTTTTGATAAATGGTGAAGGTGGAAATGAAGAGAACACAGCTCCAAATTTAAATCAATATCTTGTTAGAAAAGATTTGAAATTTATGGGAATAATTCCCGATTTATTAAGGCGTTTTCAAGAAACACAAAGCGAATATGTTAAAGAAGAAATTTACAAGTTAATGAGTGAGGATACTTGTCCAGAATGTTTGGGTAAAAGATTAAATCCAAGTGCATTATCAATTAAGATAAATGGAAAAAACATTGCTGAAGTTAGTGATATGTCTATAATAAAGTTATATTCATTCATCAAGGATTTAAAATTATCTAAAACTGACAAACTCATTGCAGAAAGTATAATTAAAGAAATATCTTCAAGATTATCATTTTTAATAAATGTTGGTTTAACATATTTAACTTTATCTAGACGTTCAGGAACACTTTCTGGAGGTGAAGCTCAAAGAATTAGACTTGCAACTCAAATTGGTAGTGGATTAAGTGGTGTTTTATATATTCTTGATGAACCAAGCATTGGTCTTCATCAAAGAGATAATGATAGATTGATTGATACTCTTAAAAACCTCAGAGATTTGGGAAACACGTTGATTGTTGTTGAACATGATGAAGATACAATTCGAGAAGCGGATTTCTTGGTTGATATTGGGCCCAAAGCAGGTGTTCACGGTGGTGAAATCGTTGCCCAAGGAAAGGTTGAAGACTTAATAAATTCACCTAAGTCAATGACTGGTAAATTTTTGTCAGGTGAAATGAAAATAGAAGTTCCAAAGAATCGTAGAGAAGTTAAAACAGAGTTTATTAGATTATTGGGTTGTAAAGAACACAATATTCATAATTTAGATGTTGCAATTCCTAAAGGAGTGTTGACCTGTGTTACAGGAGTAAGCGGAAGTGGAAAATCTACTCTTGTTAACGATATTTTCTATCAAGCATTATTTAATAAAATAAATCGTAGAGATAAAGAGAAAAATATTGATGAGATTTTAGGTGTTGATGAAATTGATAAAGTAATTCAAATTGATCAAACCCCTATTGGAAGAACTCCAAGAAGTAATCCTGCGACATATTCTGGTGTGTTTACAAAAATAAGAGAGTTGTTTGCATCAACTCCAACAGCTAAGGAAAAGGGATTTGATATAGGTAAATTTAGTTTTAACGTCGAAGGTGGAAGATGTGAAGCTTGTTCTGGAGATGGCGTTAAAAGATTGAAAATGTACTTTATGGCTGATGTTTATGTGCCGTGTGAAGTATGTGGGGGAAAGAGATATTCAAGAGAAGTTTTAGATGTTAAATATAAGGGTAAATCTATATATGACGTTCTTGAAATGACTATTGATGAAGCTTATTCTTTCTTTGATGCTATTCCACAAATTAAATCAAAATTGCAAACGCTTGTTGATGTTGGATTGGGGTATATTAAACTTGGTCAGAGCGCAATAACATTATCTGGTGGTGAGGCTCAAAGATTAAAATTAGCAACTGAATTAACACGTAGAGACACAGGAAACACTGTTTATATACTTGATGAACCAACAACAGGTTTACATTCCTATGATGTTAAGAGACTGGTTGATATTTTGCAAAGATTAGTTGGAAAAGGAAACACCGTTGTTGTTATCGAACATAATTTAGACATAGTTAAAACAGCCGACTACATTATCGATATGGGTCCAGGAGGTGGTGAAGGTGGCGGAAATATTGTTGCAACTGGAACACCAGAAGAGATATGTAAAGTTGATGAAAGTTTTACAGGAATGTATTTGAAAAAAGTTTTAAAGAAGGGGTAAATGAAAAAAGTTTTAAAAAAATGTTATAGAACATTAGATTTGCCTTTTAATTCAACAATTGAAGATGTTGAGTTACGAAAAAAGGCTATATTAAAAACGTTAGAAATAGAACATAATTCAAAAAAAACAAAACAAAAAATATATATTGAAAATTCGGCGAATATTATTATAGAAAACATAAAAAATAATGGCGTTCCAAATGAAGAAGACCATTATTTTGAATCGAGTAACGAATCAATATTTGCATTAGTTATAGTATTAATATTTGTTTCGTTGCTTTGTTATTTTAGTATAAATATTTTAAAGCTATAATAAGTTAACAAAAGATATACCTGTACATTCTTTTAGTCCAATAATATTATAATTTAATAGTCGGGAATATGTTATAGCATCTTCTTGATTTTGATTTTTGATTGAAGAATATAAATATTGCAAATAATCACTAACAGGTTGAAGATCTTTTCTTGAAATGGATATGCAAAGCGTATCCATTTTTTTTGTCCAAAACGAATTGAGTGAGATAATATCTTTTTGAATTTCTTCATTTGTTATATCAGAATTTTGTAATTTTTCACATATTAAATAACTTTGGGATTCTAATTTATTAAAAACATTTTTTGTATATGTTGTATCCCAAATGCATAATCCAGCGACGGAGAATGCGAGAACTAACATAGGAATCCATAATTTCATAAACTTATCTCCTCATATATATTTTTTATTGTTTTTGCAGGCGAATTATGAGTTTGGAAAAATAGTTTACCATCATCATCAATCGATAAAATGATTAATTCTTTAATTGATTTTACATTTAAATAGTTTAAAATTTTTTTTAATTTATCAACATCAATTTCAATTTCTTGCATTTGACTCTTCATCATTTTTCCATCGCTAACAACAATAGAAGGTATTTTGGCGGGTGGGTTATCAACTCCAACATCTTGAGCCGTTGCAGGAGCATTAAGACTTTTAGGAATAATGCTAATTTTTCCATTTGTTTCAATTATGGCGTATAGAATTTGATCAAAGCTATAATAACCATTTTGCCTTAGCATTTCACAAACATCATCAATAGTTATATTTAAGCTTTTAAAAGATTTATATTCCAAACCATTTGGACCTATTATAACAACTGGTTGACCGCTTATAAGTTTCCTAATTTTAGCATTTTTTCGCGTCAAGAGTGTTATTAGGTAATGAAGTAAAACTAAAATTGCTAAAGGCAAAATTCCGTGAAGCAATGGTATATTGGTATCGCTCATTGGTAGAGTTGCTAAATCTGCGATAATTAGGGTTATAACAACTTCATATGGTTGCATTTCACCGATTTGGCGTTTGCCCATAAGGCGCAGAAAAACTAGTACTGTTATATATATAATTAAAACTCTAATAAATACTACTAACATAATATAATTATCCACATAAAAACTAAAAATATTCTTATAATAAAAAAGTCCTATTGAGGACTTTCTGCTTGTTTCTTTTTTGATATTAGTGCAAAAATTGTTTTGAAGTTAAATATATTAAATATTTTACTTAAAAAAACAACTAATAAGATTGATATTCCACCGCCTATAACAGCTGAAATGAAATTATTGAAAAAATATAAGCAAATATTAGAAATGAAATGACCAATAATACTTGAAGGGGCAACCAAGATTGAGTATTTAAACGATAATGAAATTAAATTTATATTAAGATTAGGAATAGATAATTTTATTTTTCTTAAGTTAAGTATAGAAATAATACTCATTGATGCAAAGAATGAAACAATAATACTATTTATTCCAATGATAGGAGTTAAAATAATTAATGATAGAAATAAAACAACTGAACCCAAGATATAATTTGCAAAGGATTTTGTTTCTAAATTTAGAGCGTTTAAAATACTGCCTGTTAGGTTACAAATTGTTATGGGAAGAACGCATACTGCCGAAAGTTGCAGTAAAATTCCGGAGAATGCATTGTTATAAAGAACAATGCCAATTAAGTTTCCAACAGAAAGATATAGTGGGATAAATATCATAGTAATAAAAATTGATATGTTTATGGCATTTGAAATATTATTTTCAATTGCATTATAGTCTTTTTTGCTCATCATTGAACTTATTGTTGGAATTAAAACCATACTAATACTTCCAACAACAGACATTGGAACAAACAGCATTGGAAAAGTCATTCCCATCATTGTTCCCAAACTTGAAATAGCACTAGAGTGTTGATATCCGGATAGAATCAACATTGGTGGTATTATTAGTGTTGTAACAGGTTGAATTAAGGAACTTGCCAATCTAACCCCGGTTATTGGAATAGCGCTTTTAACCACATTTTTATATTCACCCTTTTTTAAGTTTAATTTACCTTTTCTTAAATATATAAACATTGTTAATATTGCTGAAATCAAGCAAGCGATATTGAATGATATGGCACTATATTTAGTTGCAACATACAAGTCTGTAACTTTATACAACATAAAAAAAGTTAGAAGGAATCTAGCTATTTGTTCAATCAATTCTGTTAATCCACAGTTAAAATAGTCCGACTGACCCCATAATGCACCGTGAAATATAGCATAAATAGAACTAAATATTATAGATGGAATTAAAATCAATAAAATTTTAACGGCTCTATAATCAGTTAAAACAATGTTCCAAACGTTTTTTAATATCAAAATAATAAAAGAGCTTAAAAGAGCAAAGCTCAAAGCAATAATAAGAGATGTTGTTACAACTTTATTTCTTTTAATCAATTCATTTTTAGACTCATATTTTGAAACGAATTTGGCAGTAGTTAATGGTAGTCCGCTAGATATTAATGTCATAAATATTGCAAGAATTGATGTTGCCATTTGATATAATCCTAAACATTCAGCACCAAGTTTTCTTGATAAAAATATTCTAAAAAAGAAGCCCAATAATCTTGTAATAACAGAAAATAAAGTAACTACGGCAACGGCTTTAAAAATAGATTTCATAAGATTGTCCCTTGGTTTAATATATAGACATAATAATTCTAATATGTCTAAAAAAGTGTTTTTTGCATATAAAAAAATATGAATATTGAATTGTGTGATGAGTTTTATTATTATATTTCTAATAAAGATTTAAGAATCGAACAGCTATTTAATTCTTGTGGTGATAATATATTACGAAATAACAATAAATTGAATGTTTATGAAGGCGAATGGGTGAAGATAAAGGTTAATAAATATATATCTCATTTTGTTAAACCTGCAGAATCTTTAGATGATATTTCAAAACAATATTCTATTGATAAGGAAAAAATTAAAAAAGACAATAATTTGGAAACTAATCGATTATATGTTGGTCAAATGTTGAAAATATATAAAGAAAAACCCACTAATCATTAGTGGGTTTTATTAATTAATCAATATTTTCATCTTCAACTTTTGTTTCTCTTGAAAGTTTTCTAATTAGAGCATTTAAATATGCTTCAGTCTTAATATATTCAAGTTCTTCAGAGATTCTGTTTGCTGTTAAACCAAGGCTAGAAGATAATTTTTGATTTTTCTTCATATCTTTTTCTAACTTAGCAACATCATTAGCATTAGCACGCTTAATTTTCATTTCTCTAAGTTTTGTTAAATCTAATTTATATTGATCTTCAAATTGTTTACGTTCAGTATTAATTTTTTCTAAATCTGCAGACAACTCGCGAATTTTTTCTTCTCTCATTGTTGTTGCTTTTCTAGAATAGTATTGAACAGAAACTGTTTTATTTCTATCGTAAGCTGTTTTAGTTTTCTTCTTAAATAAGTTTTTCCATTTAACCTTTCTAGCTAATATTCCAACAAGTGCAATTAAGATTGCTGCTGCTGTTAATAATCCTGGAATTAAGAAAATCCAAGAAGAGTTAGAACTGTTGTTTGAGTTTTTGTTTGTTTCTGTGTTTGAATCGTCTTTCTTTGCCTCTTCAACTTTAAGAATTTTAATTATGTTAGTTTCTTTAACTGCAGAATATTCTTCGGCTGTTATAGCATCATCAAATTTAATATTTGTGAAGAACACAGAACCTTTTGTTAAAGCATTTTCAGCACCTAAAGATAATTGTAAATAAGTTGTTGTGTCTGCGTTAGGTTTAACATAGAAAGTGTAAGTTGTCCATTGATTATTTGATTCAATATTTGTAAATGAATTATCAAAACCAGACAATTTAATTCCTGCGCCAAATCCTTTTTCTGACTCTGATTGTAAGTTTTGTGTGAACACGTCAACTGATATTTTATAGTATTTTGCAGAAGCAGAGTCTGAGCCTTTAGTTAAAGAGAATCCAATGTTTGAAGTTAGAGAGTAATTAACATAGTCGGTTGTCCAAATTGCTAAAGCTTTTTTATCAATTTCTGTTCCCGCAATAGAGTTGAATAATGTTAAGTTTGTTTCTCCTGAAACATTTTCATAATCAATAACTTCATCAAGAGTGCTAGAATTGAATGTTACAGTACCACTTTGAACCCCGTTCATTGAAGGAGTTGAGAAGAGGTTAGGAGTTGCAAAATTTTCATTTGAGTTACTAGACAATAAGTTTGCTAAATCAACAGATGAAACTAAAGTTGAATTTTTAATAGATTCGAATTCTTCTTTGATTTGTTCACTTGTTGCAGGCATTTCAGGATTTGATTTCCAATCTAATCTAGCATTATCAACATAAGCATATCCATAACCTTCAGTTTCTAAAGTTAATTTTAAAGAAACTGATAATGTTTGATTTCCGGTGTGTATATATAAACTTACTTTTTCCCATGAGAAATTTGTGTTTACAACTTTTTCTAACAACACAACTTCTTTTTCATCTTTTGTTGTTACTAAAGAAAGTTTTAAAGGAGCGTTTTGAGTTTGAACATCAATGTCAAATTTGTGATAAGAGTTTGATGTTAATGATTTTGCTGAGCTCTTATAAGACAAAGTGTCAGCTGTTGAGTTATACATCATTAAAACATTGTTGTTTTGACTAGGAAGAGGATTTGATAGATTTGAGAAATCTTCATCATTTAAGTAACTTGTTAAAGTTGCTGTGTTAACAACACCATATTTTTGAGCGTTATTTCCTGTTTCAACTGTCCAGCTCACTGGTTTTGCTGGGATAGGAGTGCTATAATCTTCAATTTCAATAGCATTGAAATCAGCATTGTCCAACATATTGTCGTTATTTAGATATGCATCGACGAAATCTATTTTTTCAGAGTCTGTTGTTGCACTATTAAATGTTGAATAGTTTATCTTGCTAACTTCAACTTTATTTAAATACATTTCACCGCTTGTTAATGCATCTAAGAGACCTAAACCGAATTGTAATTTAAATGTTAATGTTTGAGTTGGGTGTGATCTAACATAGAATGAATATGTTTTATAATCATTTGTAACACTACCTGCAGAACTATATGAATTAGAAGTAATTTTGATTGTTTTATTTTTAGTTTCATCATAATTTTCATCTTCTTCATCTAAGTCTGTTCTAATTAATTGTAAACTTGCTGTGCCGTTCATATTTTTAGTTTTAACATCAACTGAAACCTTATATACTCTGTTTGGAGCAAAAGTGAAAATGCTATCAGTTTCATATTGAGCAAAAGTTTTTTCAGAGTTTACAATCTTGATTGCTTTTTCATTTGAGTTCTCTGTTGGATAACTTAAAGATGAATTAACAAGATCATAATCAACTGGGTTTAAAGCTGAAGTGATTGAACCGTTAGTTAAAACATCATTGTTGTTAACTTTGAAAGTTGTTATAACATTGTCAACTTCGTTTTTTTCTTCAAATGTACCATTTGGAGAAGTGTTCTTATGGAGATCATAACCTTGATTACTTAATTTTAAGCAAGAAATATTATCGAATAAAACAGTTCCTGCACCGTCTAAGTATAAACCAAGTTTTAGATCAATATTCTCATAGTTATTGGTTGATATAAAGAAAGAATAAGGAGTCCAAGTGTTATATGAGTTAATATTATTGATAGAAGAATAAACATCACCATTTGAATCGTATAAACGAAGGCTAGCAACTCCTGAATTTACTGCTGTAAACACATCAACTGTAATCATATATTTAGAATTTGCTTCTAAAGTTGTTGCAGAAGATGTTTGATAACCGTATTCAACAGTGTGATAAGTGACATTTCCCTTATCATCTTCTTTTGAACTATCAATCATTAAAACATAATTATCTAAACTATTTCTTTTTGCAAGAGCAAATCTTGTTTCGTATTTTTCGCTTGCTAAATTAACAACTCCAGCTGTTACGTTTGCTTTAGAATCTGCTGAGTTGGCTGTTGTTGTAAAGTTGTTTGGTTTAAATGGATAAGATGAACTAGTATTGCTATTAAAGTTTGAGTTGCTAATGCTTACTGCAATACTATCAACACCTGTTGCTTCAACATTGTAGTTTGTGTTGTTTAAGTTCATAATTCCAACACCTGAAAGAACGATTGCTGAGCAGGCTGTTGTGCATCCTAATATTGATTTTATAGTTTTTTTCTTAGTATTCATTGTGACCTCTTAATTAATTATTGCTATAAACTAACTTATTATAATACAAAGTTTAAAAAAAAGCAAATATTTTTACCCTAAACGAACACAATATCTTTATGAAAAAAATTAAAAAATGGCAAATTTTATTGTTTGGAGCACTTATAGGAATTGTTAATGGTTTTTTTGGTGGCGGTGGTGGAATGATTGTTGTTCCTCTTCTTAATAAGGTGTTTGGCTTAGAACAAAAAAAAGCACAAGCTACTGCACTTTTTGTTATCCTTCCTATTAGTATTGTTAGCACAATTGTATATATGACGCACAAGTCAATTGCATTTATGTCTGGCTGGCCAGTCATTTTGGGAATTGTGGGTGGAGGAGTTGTTGGTGCCACATTGCTAAACAAGTTAAATAATAAAATTATTAAATACGTCTTTATCATTTTTATGTTCGTTGGCGGAATTGGAATGTTAATTTGGTAGGTTTATATGATATTTTGGGAAATTATTGCGGGTATATTAGGTGGAATTGTTGCTGGAATGGGAATGGGTGGTGGAACTTTAACTATTCCAATTTTAACAATTTTTTTAAAATATGAACAATTAAGAGCACAAGGAGTTAATTTGATTGCCTTTTTGCCAATGTCTGTTGTTGCATTATTTATTCACATAAAGAACAAGTTGGTCGATTTTAAAAATACTTGGTTACTAGCTGTTGTTGGTTGCTTATTTAGTCTTGGTGGGGCATTAATTGCTAACCATATTTCAAATTCTATATTGAAAAAATTTTTTGCTGTCTTTTTGATTGGTTTGGCGATATGGCAGTTTGTTGAAATGAAAAGAAATCAAAAACAAGATAGGAATTGAAAATAATTAATTGCAATATTTATGATTTCGTAACGAAAATTTTCAATGATTTCAAGTTCATTGTATTTTGAAAGTTTATAAATAGAATCTTGAATTGAAACCATATATTGTTTAATTGAATTTGTTTTGGGACTATTGCCTAAATATTTCATTAAATCGTTATTTGATATATTAAATGATTTTTGAGTGTTCTCAATGTGAATTTCCAACTCATTAAAATGTATTTCATTTTTAAAGAAATTACAACACAGTTTTTCTAGGTGGAAAATGGTTTTTAGAACTGAGGTTTTGTAACTTTTTATATAGCGGTTCTCTTTTTCTATTTTTCCTAAGTATGGAAAACTAAGTGAATATATTTTTGAACTATTATAATCATTTTGTATGTTTTTCAAAACCTTTTCGGCATCTTCCTTGCTTTTGTATAACCCAGCAAAAACGCGATAATTTTTATCAAAATATATGTATCCAGCACCGCCATTATTCTTAACATCTTGAGCAAATTTCGAGGCTGAGTTATAAGTTGGAAATTCGTTTAGTTGAATAAAATATAATTCTATTTTGTTTGTGTTTGATGATTTAAATAATAAACAGAAACCCAATGTTATAATTATTATTAAAACTAAAAAAATAATTGGGAAAATTTTTTTATTGTTTATTTTTTTTAAATATTGAGAATTATTAAATTGGTAATTATTCATAAAATATTATATATTTATTTTTATTAAAATTATAAAAAAATCGAAGAAAAACAATAAAAAAACATAAAAAATATAATAATTTTTGCAAAATTTGACATATTTTGGAAAAAATTCAAGAATTAAATATAAAATGCAAGCAGGAGGAAATATGAAATTTAAACCGTTGTTTGATAGAGTTGTGATTGATCCGTGTGTGGAAGATAGTATGTCTAAAAGCGGAATTATGTTGCCACAAACATCTCAGGAAAGACCACAAATTGGTATTGTGGTGGCTGTTGGAGATGGGGAGAATTTTGATTGCAATAAAACTGAAATGAGAGTGAAAGTTGGAGACAAAATTCTTTTTGAAAAATACGCTGGAAACGAACTCAAAATTGAAGGAAAAACTTTTATGGTTTTACGTCAAATTGATATAATAGGAGTGTTTAATGATTGAGAAAAAAATTGTGCAAGGCGAAGAAGCGAGA
>JBGVFL010000059.1:0-11918 GCA_045120995.1 Candidatus Onthoplasma sp.
AAAAAGCTTAGACATCTTAATAACTCTGAGTTATCACTAGTAAAAAGTGATCATTTTGCATATTCAAAAGAAAGTGCAAAATTCAACCACTTATTACTAGATTTTATCAAAAATTAATATTTTTTTTAGATTTTTATTAATTTTCTAAGGGTTTTTATGAAATTAAATTACATTTTAAATTATTTATTATTTTTAACCAATTCAATATTTATTTTTAAATATTTACACATTTATCAACTAAAAAATTACAATTTTAAGCGATATTTAAGATTTTTCTTTAATTTTAAGTCTATTTTTATTGTTTTTTCACTATTTTTATGGGTTTTTGAGTTTTTATTTAAAAATTTATTGATTATATCAATATTAAAAATATTATTTTATGTTTTATATTTGTTTTATTTAAAAAATTTAATAAAAGGTTCAAAAACACCACTAAAATTCACAAAAAAGATGTCGAGAATTTCAGTATTATCAATTTTTATTTTATTTTTAGAATCTCTACTTAGCAACTCATTTTTCCTTAGTATTGCAACGATAGCTTTCATTCCATTAATCGCAAACTCTTTAAACATTTACGATAAAATAATGAATCACCATTACATAAAAACAGCTATCGCAAAAATCAAAAATCATAAAGCAAAAATTATCGCTATAACTGGCAGCAATGGCAAAACCAGTGTTAAAAACTTTTTGCAAAAAATCTTAAGTTCTAAATTCATTGTTCAAGCAACGCCAGAAAGCTTCAATACACCACTAGGCATCGCATCTTTTATAAATAAAGAATTAAACAAGAATACAGAACTTTTAATTCTAGAATATGGCGCTCGCAGAAAAAATGATATAAAAAAATTATGCAGATTGTATGGCGCCGATTATGGAATTATAACAACCGTGTCGCATCAACATATTGAAAGTTTTAAAACAATTGAAAATATATTTAACGCAAAGCAGCAGCTCGCAAATCACTTGCAAGGCAGACCCTGCATTTTCAATATTGACAATCTTTATACAAAGCGAATGTATGCTCAAAAGCAAGGTGAAAAATTTTCAGTTTCAATCAACCAACAAGCAGATATTTTTGCCAGCAACATTAAAATTGAAGATTTTAAAACTAAGTTTAATTTAACAATTTTTAAAGAAACCCACTCCATTGAAACAAACCTTTTAGGCAGACACAACATTTTAAACATATGTCTTGCAACCGCAATTGCTAAACAGTTAGGAATTGACACCAACACAATAATTAACACAATCGAAGATTTACAACCTGTAAACCATAGATTACAACTAATTAAAACACATATAAACATACTAGACGACTCTTACAACTGTTCACCTGCAAGTGCAAAAGAAGCTTTATGGGTTTTATCTCAATTTAGTGGCAAAAAAATGATTGCAACCCCTGGCATTATTGAATGTGGAAAAGAAAAATACAATATCAATTTTAACCTTGGAAAACAAATGGCATTTTGCAATTATTGCATCATTGTTGGAAATGAAAATAAACAAGCAATTATTGATGGCATAAAAAAAGAGATTGAAAATACAAATCTCCAACCTCAAATTATATTCGCAAACACACTAGATGATGCAAAACAATATTTTTCTAACCTGAAGCCCAACGACACCCTTCTTCTTTTAAACGATTTACCAGACGACTACAAATAAATTAAATATCTAGTGCTGAATTCTTTAAATCGCTTAAACTTAAGTCCTTTTGATTATATATTTAAAACAAAATTTATTAAAAAAGAGCTATCTAGCTCTTTTCACATCTTTAATCATTTCAATAGCATCATCACCGTTTGCATAGTAATTTTTGCGTGTTCTGCGTTTTTTAAACCCCAGTTTTTCATACAATAAAAACGCAGTTATGTTTGTGTAAGCCACTTCCAAACTCAATGTTTCGATATTACTTTCTTTTGCTAAATTCTCAGCATTTTTAACAAGTTTAGATGCAATTCCAAGATTTCTAAATTCTTTATTTACTGCAACACTATCAACATTCAATTCATCACTCTTACTTAACATTATAAAACCAACAATTTCGCCTTCAAGAACCGCTTTTAAAACAATATAATTATCATCACATAATGCTGTTTTAATTTGATTTTCACTCATAGTGTTGACTAAAATATTTTTCTTTTCAATTTCTGCAATTTCGTTTAAATCTTCAACAGATGCTCTTTCAATTTTAACTTCACTTCTTTTCAGTTTTTCATTTTCAGCTTGTGATAGTTGATAATACACCGGAATAAGATTTTCATCTTCGCTATTTTCAACACAGTTTAGCAAGATTTCAGCATCTTGACTAACAATAGAACAATTTAAGTTTTCATCTTCTTTAAACATTCCAATAGACTTGTTTTCAGCAACTTGTTTAAGTTCTTCAAGTGTTAAATTCCTTTCGTAAACATAGACAATTCCATGAATAAGTTTTGCTACAAAATAACTATCTTTGCTGCCACTTATTGCAACTGTTTCAACTTCTGGATTTTTATTCTTTACCAATTCAAATAAATACTTTAAATTATTAACACCTTTTGCCTTCCCACTTGTTGCATCTCTAAACGCTTTGATTGTTGCAATTCCAACTCTAATCCCGGTGAAAGAACCCGGACCAACAACAACACCAAACTCATCAATTTCATTTATTTCTATATTGTGTTCTTTTAACATTTCATCAATTACAGGCAACATTGTTTCGTTATGATGCATTTTAGAGTTTATAGATTTAGAAAAAACTTTATTGCCTATTTTTAAAGCAATAAAGAGTTCGTCGTTTGCTGTGTTTATAACTAATTTTTTCATTTTACAATCTCATATTCCCTTTCATTTTCATTTATATATTTAATATTAACACGAATACAATCATTTGGCAAGAGAGAAGCAATATTTTCACTCCACTCAACAAATATCACACTTTCTTTTTCTTGAAAAATCTCATCAAAACCAGCCTCTATAGCTTCTTCTGTTGTTATTCTGTATGTGTCAAAATGATGAAATTTAAACTTACCTTCATATGATTTTAATATCGCAAAAGTAGGGCTTGTAACAACATCTTTAACTCCTAAAGCCTTAAAAACAAATTGGGTAAAAGTTGTTTTACCCGCACCCAAATCACCATTCAACAAAACAACTTCGCCACCTTTTAAATCGGCAGCAAAGTCGCTTGCTATTTTTTTTGTTTCTTCTAGCCCAGTAACCTTAATCTTCATTAGTCAATAACCTTTTTAACAACATCAATATATGGGATTTTTTCATCTGTAACTCTAATGCAGCCAGATATTGCGGTTTTGTATTTTTCTAAATCCTCATCATCTTTGTAATAGAATGTTACAATAACATCTCCCTTTTTTACATAATCTCCAATTTTGGTACGTTGCACCACACCTAGATTTCTATCGTGACTTTCCGAACACATTCTTCTAACCATTTCACCCAACAACATTGAGTTAATCGCTCCAACATACCCCTCTCTATCCGCAACAAAATTTACAGATTTATACGGTATAAACATTTTTGCTTCTTTAACTTTTTGAACATCTCCGCCCTGCATTTTAATAATTTGCATAAATCTTTTATAGGCAGATCCGTTATCAAGAGCCATTGAAACCATATCAACAACATCTTGTTTTTTCAATTTGTTGTTAGCTTTCAAAATCATTCTAGTTGCATAGTCAACACTTACATCTCTAAGCAAACAACGACGCCCTTGTAAAACTTTAAGTGCATCAACAACTTCAACAGCATTTCCAATTCCTTCACCAATTGTTTGCAAAGTGTTTGTTAAAACAAAAACACTTTCAACTTTAAATTTTTTAAAGATATATTTTAAAAGATTTGCAAGTTTTTTAGCATCTTCATATGTTTTTACAACTGAAGCATAACCATACTTAATATCAACCAAAACAACTTTTGCACCGCTAGAAAGTTTTTTAGATGCAATTGAAGCCGCCAACAAGTTTATATCACTTTCTATCCCACAAGCTTCACGAACATCATATAGTAATTTATCTGCAGGACACATAATTTCATCGTGAGATAAAACACAAGCGTTTGTCTTGTTGAGTGTTTTTTCAATATCATCATCACTGAGCGTAACCTTAAAATCTGGAATAGCGCCAAATCTATCCGCACTTCCGTTTGTGAAAACAAATGATTTTCCAGTTGTTTTAATTATCTTATATCCTAAACAAGCCAACAATGGAACTAAAACAACACTAGTTGCGTCACCAACTCCACCTGTTGAATGTTTTTCCAAAATACACTCATCAAAAGATAAAACTTTACCACTATCTCTTAACGCCTTTGTAAAAAACAAAACCTCCTTAGGAGACATTCCAAAAGTGTTAAGACACACGAAAAATTTCATTGAATCTTTACACACACCACAAGACACAAACTTATCAACAGCCTCATAATATTCAGTTTGATTCAATTCAATTCCTTGATATTTTTTATCTATTAAATTTTTAAACATACCCCACCTTTTTAATAATTTTATAAATTATTTGTTTTTTTGTCAAATGTAATAACAAAATTTTATAAATTCGTTTAAACAATCTCATTCGGTAAACAATATTTATATGTCAAAATACAAAACTATAAATCTTTTTGATAAAATTTTTATAACCGTTTCCATTTTTTTAATTATCTACTCTTGGATAATCTTTTTCATAAAAAATCTTTGGCTAACATTCATTTTAAGTTTAATTTTTTCTTTTGCCAGCGTCTTCATTTTATTTTATTTTTTGGAAAGACGTAGAACACAAAGGACAATTAAAAACACAAAATTAAAAGATATTGAAGAGAAGTTTTTAAGTTTTCTTTTGATGAGCAAAAATGAAAAGTTGAACTTTTTGAAGAGTGTTGCTGAGGCTGATTGCGAATGTAAAAAAATCAACGACTATTTATTGTGTTATTATGAAGGGAAAACAACCCAAATCTTACTTGCAACCGACACCGAAAAACTAAACCAATTTGAACTTATAAAACAAGTTTCGCTAAAAGAAAAAAATGTTAACGAATTGAAAATAATCTGTTGTGAATACGAGCAAAATTTAAACACAAAAATTTTAACTGATTTAGATATTAAAATTTTGAGTAAAGAAGAATTATACGATGAATTTTTTAGTGTTTCAGACACCTTGAAAATTCCGCAAAATTTAAACACAAAAAACCAGAAGAAAAAGTTAAAAGAAATTGCAAAAAATTTCTTCACACCGCGAAAAGCAAAATTATATTTTTGTTGGGGATTGATTATGATTTTTTCTTCAATAATTTTGCCATTTCACACCTACTATTTGATTTTTGGAAGCACGCTTTTAATCATAAGTGTTATATGCAAATTAATGCCGATTTTTAACCATTAGCAATTTCGTTTAAAGCTTTAAATAAATATTCAATTTCTTCAAACGTGTTGTTGTAATCTAAACTAACTCTAACAGCTCCAACATCAAGTGATTTATTCTTTTTATGAACCAAAGGAGCACAATGCAATCCGGGCCTAACACATATTCCATATTTGTCATTCAAGATATTTGCAACTGTCCCACTATCCATATTTTCAATATTAAACGAAAAAACATTACCAAATGATTTTTTAGAAAAATTTATTAAAAATTTATTATTTTTTAACATTTTACGCATAAAATCACTTAATTTTTGTTCTTTTTTGACGATTTTATAAAAATTTTCTTTTAAAAATCTAACACCAGCATTTAACGATATTATTGAAATTGTTGATAGAGTTCCCGATTCAAAACCCTCAATTGTATCTGTTGGCTGAATTGGATTTTCACTTTCTGTACCTGTTCCGCCATATAAAATTGGCTTTAAAAGATTTAAATCTTTAACAAACAAACCACCAACACCTGTCAAACTTAACAAGCCTTTATGACCAGCGAAAGCAAACATATCACAATCAATTTCACACAAATCTACTTTCACATGACCACATGCTTGAGCTCCATCAATAAGATATTTTATATTGTGTTTTTTACATATTTTAGAAACGGATTTCACATCACAAATTTCGCCAGTAACATTGCTCACAAAACTTGTTATTACCAACCTTGTATTTACGTTAATTTCGCTTTCTAACTTGATGTGAAAATCGCTCAAATCACATTCTAAAATTGAAACAAAAACACCTCTTTTTTTCATCTCTTCAAGAGGCCTTAAAACAGAGTTGTGTTCATAACAAGTTGTTATAATATGATCACCCTTTTTTAGTGTGGAAAAAATTGCAAGGTTAAGCGCCTCAGTACAATTCTTTGTGAAGACAATTTCATAATCTTTGGCATCGAAAAAACCCTTTAAATTTTCTCTTGTTTCACTCACAATCTCCGCCACTTTTTGCGAAAGAAAATGTCCACTTCTTCCTGGATTTGCTGTTAAATTATTTATTGCATTTATAACATCTTTTTTAACCAAATCCGGTTTGATTATACTTGTTGCTGCATTATCAAAATAAACATATCTTTTTCTTCTTTTCATAAAATATTTTACGCGAACAAACCAGAAATTGTTTATTTTAATTACACTTTATTTATAAATTTCATATCGTGAAGTAAGGAGTCATTATGCACAAATTTTTAATCCTTTCTTTGAAATCTAGAAATGAAATTTATTCTTATTCAACTTCTTTAAAAAATAATGGTGTTTATGTTTCAATTATAAATTCACCAAAAATCATTGGATCTAGCTGTATGCTATCTATTAAATTGGATTATAGATACCTAAATCAAATAGTTAATATTTTAAACAAACAAAAGCCAAAATCTTTTATGGGACTATACTCGATCACTGAACAAATTAACGGCAATCAAATCTTGCGATTAATGTGAATTGATTTAGTCTTTTTTGTGTTATATATTGACTATTATTATATTATTTGTTATTATATTAACGTGAAAAAAGTAGATGAAATTTTATCATATTTTGACTTGTTGCACCCAGACCCAAAATGTGCACTCAACTTTTCAAATAATTACGAATTGCTAGTTGCTGTGGTTTTATCAGCGCAATGCACAGATGAAAGGGTGAATCAGGTAACACCAAAATTATTTAATCTTGCCAACACTCCTGAAAAAATGCTTAAGCTTGGCGAAAGCAAAATTAAACAAATCATCTACCCTTGTGGATTTTATAACAACAAGACAAAAGCGATTTTAGAGTTATCTCAAGATTTGGTTGATAAGTTTAACGGTATAGTTCCTTCCACGATGCAAGAACTTACAAGTTTAAAAGGTGTTGGAAGAAAAACAGCAAATGTAGTTATAGGAGTTGCCTTTGGTGGACAAACTATTGCAGTAGACACTCATGTACATAGAGTTAGCAAACGACTTGGTTTAACAACCCAAAATTCAACGGCTGAAAAATGTGAACAAGATTTATTGAAGATAATTCCAGAAAACAGAAGAACAAAATTTCATCATCAAGCAATATGGTTTGGCAGGCTCACTTGCAAAGCGCAAAAACCATTATGCTCCACTTGCAAATTGAAAGACATTTGCAAACATTTCAAAAAGGAAAAATAAATATGTATTTAGACAAAGTAACAATTACAATCAAAGCGGGAAATGGCGGAAGCGGTAAAGTTAATTTCCACCGTGAAAAGTTCGTTGAAAAAGGCGGACCAGATGGTGGCGATGGCGGAAATGGCGGTTCTATCTTTTTCGTTGCAGATAAAGACAAAAACACATTGGTAGATTTCCAATATGTTAAAAAATTCGAAGCTGAAAACGGCGAAGGCGGTCACGGAAAACTTCAACACGGAAAAAATGGAAGTGATGTTTACATTAAAGTTCCTCGTGGCACCGTAATTAAAGATGCTGTTTCTGGACAAGTTTTAGCAGATATGTATGAAAACGGTTTCACCTACTGCGCTCTTAAAGGTGGTCGTGGCGGAAAAGGAAACAATTTCTTCAAGTCCCCTACTTGCCAATCTCCAAGATTTAGTCAGTTGGGTGAAGTTGTTAAACCTTATAAAGTTACACTAGAACTCAAAACAATTGCAGACGTTGCTTTGGTTGGAAAACCAAATGTTGGAAAGTCCACTCTACTTTCTGTTATCACAAACGCAAAACCAAAAATTGCAGATTATGAATTCACAACCCTCACTCCAAACCTTGGTGTTGTTAAAATTTATGACGACAGTTTTGTTGTTGCTGATATTCCTGGTCTTATTGATGGTGCTAGTGAAGGCGCTGGCCTTGGACATGAATTCTTAGCCCACATTGAAAGAACTCGTCTTGTTGTTCACGTTGTTGATGCAAGTGAATATTACGGGAACGACATTGTTGAAGACTATAAAATTATCAATAAAGAATTAAAGCAATACAATGAAAAATTGAGTAAACTTCCACAAATTGTTGTTTTTACAAAACTTGATTTAATTGAAAATATTGATGAAAAAATTCAAAAATTTAAAGAAAATATCAAAGAAAACGTGGAAATTGTGCCAATTTCTTCAATTACAAGAAAAAATATTGATGATTTGGTTAAAAAAGTTTATGCTAAACTCATCACTTTACCAAAGAGCGAACCTATTCCTGTTGAACAAACTGAACTTGAAGTTAAGGACACAACTTCAATTGTTATTGAACAACTTGGCGAAAATGAATGGCGTTTAAGCGGTGGTTATTTGGACAATCTTCAACGAGGCATTGTGTTTAACGATACTCAATCTCTTGCCTATTTCCAACTTCGTTTACAAAAAGATGGAATTATGGATATGTTTAAAGAACGTGGTGTTCAAGATGGCGACATTATGCACTTCGGTGCGTTGGAATATGAAATTTATTTTTAAGGAGAATTAATATGTTAGACAAGAAAACAAGAATTAAGTTAAGAAGTCTTGCTATGACAATAAAACCTACAATGTGGGTTGGAAAAGATGGTTTTTCTGAAAATGTTTTAAAACAAATTAGTGAAGAACTATTTAACCATGAACTTATCAAAATTGCAGTTCAAGATAATCTTGAAATGCCAACCGAATTTGAATTAACTGAAATTGCGGTTAAAATTGGTGCTGATGTTGTTACAGTTATTGGAAGAAAAATTGTACTCTATAAACACAGTGAAAAGAAAAATATTAAGCATGTTCTTGCTTAATATTTTTTATTCAACACGTGTATAGTTTTTAATTTCAAAATCAGTTGTTTTGATTTCCTTTTTTATTGGTTTGTTTTTCGAAAACAAATTCAAACCACCACTTTTAAAAAGATTTAATACACCACTCATCATATCTTTATTTGAAAGCAAATTTGAAATTAATCCCATTGGATTATCTAAATTTTGATTATTACCATTATTTCCTAACAATCCTGCCAGCTGACTTAAATCTGTATTCCCACCCTTATTAAACAATCCTAAAAGCGGAAGCAAATTTTTTATGTCAAATCCAAAGTTTTTTTGTTTTGGATTGTTATGAGAACATTTATTTTCATCTTTTTTATTAAAATCATTATGATTACAATTGAAATCATTACCTTTTCCATTAAAACATTTTTGCCCTTTATCTTCTTTTACACAATCGCAATTATGCTTTTTAAAATTATTATTTATGTGATAGTTTGGCAATATTTCATATGGTTCTTGGAAAACAATCTTCTTTGGTTCACCCCTTTCATTTCTCTCAAATTTTTGAATATATGCATTAGGTTCAGCAAACAATGCAAATCTACTATCTTCAAATTCCATAGTTTTATTTATGTGAGATATTATTCATTTGTCACACTTCATTTCGTTTATACATATAAAAATTAGTAACTTATATATCAATAAACAACTAAAAGGAGAAACTATGCCAAGAGATTTTAGAAGTTTTTCAAAAGAACAAAAAAGCGATGCTGAAAAGATTTTAAACAGTAATAAAGATAAAGTAGATGAATATCAAGACATAATAGATAAATATAAAAATATGAATCAATCCGACCTAATGAGCAACCTTTTTTCTGAAGCAACAAAATTAAAAAAAGAAGGTAAATTAGATAGTTCAACATTAAACAATTTACAATCAACATTATCACCATTTTTAAACTCTGAGCAACAAAATATGCTAAAAAACTTAGTTAACGCAATTAATGAACAAAAATAAAATTTCACCTAATATTTTAAATGGTATTGAGGCATTAAACACAGAAAAATTTAAAAATGTGTTCATTTTTAGCGAAAATTTTAATAAAACTAAACAATTCTTAAAAAATTTTAAATTTTCTTTCACTCCTTATAGATTTGCTAAATGTTTTTATCTTAAAGCCAATTCTAATGATTTGCAAAATTTATCATATCAAGATCATATAAAATTTATTGAACATAACGCCAATGTTCAAACCCTACAAACAGAACAAGATTTTCTTAATCTACGATCACTAACAGAAAACAAATTTTTTGGTCAAGGGCAAACAATTTGTTTTATAGATACTGGAATACACCCACATTTCGATTTTATATTTCCAAGCAACAAAATTATAAAATTTATAGATTTAGTAAACAACAATTGTTATCCCTACGACGATAATGGACACGGAACATTTGTTAGCGGAATTGCTTGCGGAAACGGTATTTTTTCAAAACAACATACAGGAATTGCTCCGCTAAGCAATATTATATCAATAAAAGCTTTAAGTGAAAATGGTGAAAGTTATTCAAACAGAATTCTTGATGCAATGCAATGGGTTTATGAGAATCACAAAGTGTACAACATTGGAATTGTTTGTATGAGCTTTGGTGCTGAAAGTGGCGGAAATTTCGACCCTCTCAGTAAGGGCGCAGAAGCACTTTGGCGTGCAGGCATAACCGTTGTTGCAGCAGCTGGTAACAGTGGACCGAATACCAATTCAATCAAATCACCAGGGAACAATCCTTATATTATTACAGTTGGAGCTTTAGATATTAAGAATTTTCAGGTTGCATCTTTTTCTAGCCGTGGCCCAACTATTTATGGGCATAAACCAGATTTGCTTGCACCTGCAGTTGATGTTATCTCCTGCAATAACGAATTTTTACCATATACAAAAATGAGTGGAACAAGCGTTGCAACTCCAATTATTGCCGGCGTTTGTGCTATTATTAAATCTAAATATAAAAATATAACCAATAATCAAATAAAAAGATTCTTACTATCTCATTGCAGAAAAATCACTGGAGATGTTAATATTGAAGGAGCTGGTTATTTAAGGTTTTAAAATGTTTCTTTACAAGTAGATACTAATATGATATAATAGTTTTATGATTAAGTTTAAAAATGTTTTTATTAGGTATATAAGAGACTTCTATTCTCTTTATGATTTTAGTTGTGAGATTAATTCTCACACTCTTTTTATCGGGGACTTTTTCTCTGGCGCAAACTCTATTATGAGAACACTCGCAAAGATTGATAAGGATTATAAAGGCGAAATATTTATTGATAATATTAATATAAAAAAAATAAAAGATAAAGATTTAGATTTAGTATATTTACCAAAAAATCCTATTTTATTTAAAAATAAAAGTATATTTAAAAACTTGTATTTCCCACTAAAAATTAGAAAAATTAATAAAAAAACCGCAAAAAATCTAATAAATAACATATTTATTGAATTAAAAAACAATAATTTTGATTTTTTTAATAATTATTTAAATAATAAAAATTGTGATATTTTAAAGTTGAAAATAAAAAAACTTAATACAAATGAACAAAAAATTTTAACATTAATTCGTGCAATATTAAGAAAGCCAAAATATCTTCTTATTGAAAACTTGTTTCAAAACTTAGACAAAGAATACATACAAATTGCCACCTATTTATTAAACAAGCTTAAAGAAAGCTCATTAATAATTGCCTGTGAAAATATCGAATGCTCTCAATATAAAAACTTTAACATTATCAAACTATAGGACAAAAAAAGGAAGTTTAAACTTCCTTTTTT
>JBGVFL010000060.1:0-19482 GCA_045120995.1 Candidatus Onthoplasma sp.
ATATTATTCAACCTAAAATAGTTTTCACAAATAATATTGATTCTGTAACACGTTCAATCCCAAAAAGTTATGCAATGGTAGTTTTTGAAGATAACGATGCAACAAAATTTAACTCAAGACTTAAATCTATTTTACCTATAATAAGAAATGACTGGTGTTTATTTATTGAAATAAAAGAAAACAAACTTACATATGGCGTGTTGATGTCTTTTACAAGTATTAAAGATAGAAATCTTTTAAGAAGCCTTCAACAAAATACAACCCTTAAAGACAAGGCAGACAAAGTTTATTGTATTATAGCTAGACCAATGAACTTCTATTCTATGAGCTTCCACTCCATTTCTGGAAACGATTTAACAATTAACTTCTCGTTGGACAAATCAAAGAGTAACACTTTTATAACAGAAATTAGCGAATTTGTTGATGCAACATTTTCAAAACTTAGAACAACTCAACGAAAACTCCAAGATATGAAAAATATGTATTTGAATATTTTCACAAATGTTTTAAGTGATGTTCATGGATCCATTTGTGTTATTGTTGATAAAGACTATGTTGACAATGGACTTTTTGAAGATGGAATATGGTTAAAAGAACCTATTAGTTTTAGCAAGTTATTCACTCAATCTAAAAGTTATAATGAAGAGAAACTCCAAGCACACGCTGACTTATTTATGAAAATGCTTAACTTTGATGGAATAACAATCATTGACAACTTGGGCAGACTTAGAGCATACAATGTTTTTGTTGAACCAAACTCTAAAAAAGTTGGATATATTGTAGGTGGTGCAAGAAAAAGAGCGGCGTTCTATATTCTAAGCACAAAGAAAAAAGACATTGTTGGTGTTTACTTCCAGTCTCACGAGGGTGAAGTTTTCTTCCAGCTTGTTCCTAAAAGAGATCATAAACCACCAACTAAAAAGAAAAGCGAAAAATCACCTAAACCAACTGAAAAAGCTATAACAAAAAATATTGAGCAACCAAAAGAAGAATAAAAAAAGAGAGTTTAAGGTCAACAACTTTTGATACTAGTGAAAAAGAACCCAATAAATTACATTGAGTTCTTTTTTATTTTATCAAAAATGGGGATGTTTTCCTTATATCCTTTTGGATTTAATGGACTAGGGTGATATATGGGTATAAGTTTATATTTTTTATTGCCTAATGTTATATTAAATTCTTTACCAACATAATCAGCAAATTTTTTTATTTTAGTTTGTAAAATTGCCTGTGTTGGATGAATTCCCATAGTTAATATAATTTCACATGGAATATCATTTAATTGTTCTGACAATATAGGCATGCAATTTTTTGAACATTTTTCTAATTTACTCCTATCTGCAATAATACATTTGCAACATTCTGTAAAATAAATATCCAATATTATTTAAAAGTTTTTCTAAAACCCTTCCAGTACCTTGCAATTTACCTGAAGTATTATAAAAAGCTCTTTTACTTTCAATCCAGCCATCTTTTGCAGGACTCTCTCCAATAATTATAAAATTTGTAGTTCCATATTGTATCGAATTTTCTATAAGTTTTGGCAACTTACCACATAAATTACAATCAATAATTTTATCTTGAGTATTTATCATTTTTAACCTCTATTTAATTATAACATAAAATAAAAGATTTTGTATAATTAAAATATGTTTTTTTATAATTGGCACTTAGACGTGTGCTTGTCATATACAAGTGGTGTCGCTTCTCTCCACCAGACAAGCACACGTCAACAAACTAAATTAGCCAAGAAAAAAAAGAGAACTAGATAATATATCTAATTCTCTTAAATATTGCACTAGTTTC
Organism: Candidatus Onthoplasma sp.; assembly: GCA_045120995.1. Classification (GTDB taxonomy): domain Bacteria; phylum Bacillota; class Clostridia; order Christensenellales; family UBA1242; genus Onthoplasma. The sequence continues at coordinate 1,807 of JBGVFL010000060.1, forward strand.
AAAATGCAGAGACTAACAACTCTCTTTTTTATTTTTGATTTTCATAACAACTCTAAACACAGTTTTATCTTCAACCCTTCCTTCAATGTAAAATTCATTTTTAAATTTCTTTTTGAAAACATCAATCTTATCACCTTCATAGGTTTCATTAATAAAATATATTTCATATTCTTTTATTATAAAAGATTTTAATTCTTCAACAGAAAAGGAATCCAATGCTATTTGATTATATTTCAAGTTGTTTGTGTGATTATTAATGTCGATATCAGATGAACGAATTGTTCTTGAATAAACATAATTTGAGTTGTTAACCATCTCTTTTAGATTTGAGAAATCAATATCTAAAAATTTATTTTTTTCCATTTCAAGTTTTGGGTAACTGATAGAACTGATTCTTCTTGGTCTTCTAGTTTCGAAATCCAAACAACACCATTCTGCAACAAATTTTGCTTTAATTGAATTTCCTTTTTTTATCAATCCATCTCTCAAAGCTCTAACAGTCCCCGGCTCGTGAGTCCAAGTTAACAAATTTATCTTGTCTCCAGCATTGATACTTGAATATGGAATAACTTTAATCTTAGTAACAATCCAAAATGCATTGCTATTTTTTTGCATAGATAAATGATCTAAACCAATTAAGTGAGAATGTTTAAATGTTACAATTTGAAAAAACTTAATAAGTTCGGTTATTGGAACATTTTCCCTAAAATCTAAATGTGTATCATCTATTACAATTTTCTCACTATGCCAGTTTTTCATTATCTAATCCTCATCTTACGTCTTAATACAATAACTGTAATTACAACAGCAAGAACAGCACCAACAATTACAATAATAACAAGAATTGCACTTGCGTTCAATGGCTCATCAATTGTAACTTTATAGCTATCAAGAATAATTCCTGAACTGCTAACAAGTTTAACATAATAATCTCCATCTCCAAATTGCTTGTATGTTGTATTTATTTTTTGCTCCTTATTGTTAAGAGCAGTTTCTTCATTTATTATTGCAACTAATCTATCGTTAATATAAATGAATGAATCTCCAACTTGTTCATAAACAACAGCTGTGTTAAATGAAATTGTGAATCCTTTAGTTGTTGATTCTCCTTTTTCTAATGAACAAGCAATTGTTGGAACATCATTATTTAGAGTGAACTTAACAGTTATTTCTCTCTTAGGATAAATTAAATCTTCAACTTTATATGTAATTGTGAAATCGCATTTTCCTGAAGTTATATTCAACTTATCTTCTTTCAAAGCATTCATTTCATATTCTCTTATAGCTTCATAAGAAACATTCATTCCTTTATTGCTTGTAGCGCTTTCCAACATTTTATAGAATTGGGTTGTTTTGTTTTCACCTTTAGAGTTTAAAACTGTTGTTATTTCACAACCATTTAAACCTGTTAAATCTATTGATGTTCTAGCTTCATTCTTATTAAGAATTGTGAATGTTACAACTTTTGTTAGTGTTTCAGCATAGCCTTCATATTTTGCCGAAATAGAAATTTTATATGTTCCATAATCTGAGAATGTGTATGGTCCATTACCTTGAGGGTAATATATTGTTCCATTTCTAAGAGCTTTTAATGAAATGCTTCCTGTTTGATATTTTGAACTAGCATAAATTGTTAATTCAACTTGATCATTGTAGAATGCATTTTTAATTGGAGCTTCACCATTTAATAAAACAACAACTTCTCTTAAAACACAAACTTCTAATTTGTCTAATGTTTCAGGATCATAACCATCTCCATCTTCAATATATTCGTGAACATTTCCAGCCAAATCTTTAAATATAAATGAATATTGTCCGTTACCTTCAATTTCATATAGTGATTCAAATTCTTGAGATGTTACCAATTTGTTATTATAATATATTTCTAAAATCAATTTATTTTTAGAAACAATGTTAACTTCTCGATTTAATTTATCTGCATAAACAACAATGTCTTCGGATTTATCGGTTGTGATAGTAAGCGATGTTTGTCTGCTTATATCCGTTGTATTAACTCTAACATTTTCCACCAAATTATTTGTTTTTTCAATTTTTAAAACACCTAAGAAAACATCATATGCGTCTTTTTTAGAAATTCTAAATATTGCCAATTCATTGTTTCCTAAATCGACAGTTGTTTTGGTCATTTCAACACCAGAAGATAACTCCTCAACAATATATTCTTGATTTGTTATATATAAATTCATTGGTATGTTTTCATCTAATAACAATTCACCATTTCTAAAGAAAATAGGATTTGTTTGAGTTAAAGTATCAAGATCTTCAGAATATTTAAATAATGCATTAGGAAGAAGTTCCTTTCCATTGCTTATAACGTGATAAACTTTTGTATTTGTTTCTTGAACTTTAAGAACAAAAACTCTATTTCCAAGATAATATCCATCTTTACTATAAACACTTATAACAAATTTATAAAGTCCTTCACTATCATCTTTTGTTGCAAGAGTTGTGCTAGTTTTTCCATTTAAGTTAAGACCTTCTTCACCTTCTTCGCTTTCGATATATTGTTCTCCAACAAGAGTGTATTTTCTAAAGCCTTTTCCGTCTTTTAAAACTTCATAAAGTCTATAATCATAATTGAAATAATTGTTTTCATCTAACAAGTTCCAATATAAAGTTAATCTTCCAGTTGCAGGTTTATATGTGATAACATCATCTTGAGCAAAGTTTACGTTGTTGAAAACTTTAATAAAGTCATCTTTTTCTTCACCAGATGACACATCTTTTAAACCAACACTTGAAATTCTTGTGTCGATTGTAATGAAATATGTTCTATCAAGTTGTCCATTATAGAATAATTTAACTCTATATTCTTCAATTCTATTATTTGGAGCTTCAAATCTTAATTGATTGTAGATATCTGTTCCTACTTCAGCTTCTATATTATAGTCTTGATAATTACCAAATTGTTTATATGCAACTTCTGCAGTATAACTTGTTCTATCATATTTCAAAACAGCGCCTGTGAAGCCGTAATACATTAAATTCTTACCAACAACTTCAAAGTAGTAATCTTGAGAATCGTCGTTTTCAACATCATCAAATTCAACAATAACAAATTCATATCCAGATGTGTTAAATCTGTATGGTGAACAATCGCCAAACACATCTTTCATTGTGATTAAATATGTTGTTTCTGGTTTTAATTGAATGTAAACAACATCTTTGTTTCTTAATATGTTGCTATCATCTTTATTTGCTTCATAGAAATTCTTTTCGTAATATTTTACATTTCCATCTGCCTCAATAACAGCAATATATGTTGTTTCTTGATCTGCGGTTTTAATTGTAATCTCTGTTGCATAGAATTCAACAGTTTGACCATCTATAATTTCAGTTCTGTTAGCTCCCAATAAGTAAATGCTTTCTTTACCTAAAGAATTTTTGTATGGTTTCTTATTAGAATCTGTAACCAATCTCTCTGTGTCTAATGATTTAATAATTTCATTGTTATAAAGTTTAATATGAGATATTTTTTCACCACTAATTGTTGAAAGTTTTAATGTGAAACCACCAAAACCTTCATCTGTTAACTTTTTAGAAATGGTTTCTGTTAATCTATCAAAATCTGTTTCTAGATTTGTTAAACATCTATAAACAATTTCACCACTCACTTTTTTAATTTCAACTTTAAAGAAGTTTGTGTTACGCTCAATAGTTCCATTTGCTTGAATTGCAAAGATGTTTTCAGCAGTTCCTAAAACGGAAGAGATTTCCATTTGTTTATTTTCGTTAAGAGTCGTTAAAACTTTGAACGGCAACATTACACTTGCGCTGCTGTTTGTGTATTTAATTAAATATTGTGTTACATTTCCAGCCAAATCAACTTCAGCAATTTCGTAATACATATTTTCAGTTAAATTCAAACCGCTATAAACACCATATCCATCTTTATTATCGTCCAATTCATAAGCATTAACACTTCTAGTATAATAACTTGTGTCAATTAAAGGTAAACTCAATTTAACATTTCTTATATCTTGAAGTTCTTTAACGTAAATCTTACTAATGTCCTCAACGTTCAATGGAGTTGTTTCCTTTACTTCATAAACATATAAATCGCAAGCTTGTTTACCATCTTGATAATATTTTGTATATTGTCTAGTGAAGTAAATATTTGAATTTGTTTGGTGAACAGAACTTTCAATCATATTTTCTGTTCCAAATTCTTTATTATACTCATTAACCAAGTTGTCATTTTTATTTAAGTATTCAACATTTTTTCTTGGAGCTTCACGGTCTATAACAATTGTGTATGTTTTATAATAGAAATCGTCAACTTTTTCTTCGTTGGCAGTGTAATAAACATAACAATTTTTATATTTAGTTAATTCACTAATAGTTAATCCATCATCATATGGTAATGAATAGTTATTAAGCTTATATCTAACCGTGATTTCGTATTTTAATGGAGTGTTAAGATTTTTATAATCGATTGCTCCAAATTGATCTCTTAATTTGGTATCCAACCAAATGTTAATAGAGTCGTCTTCAACTTCAGGTGTTCCATTGTTGTTAATTGTTACATAATTAGAGTAACTAGCATCACCTCTTAACGGAATACCGCTATCTGGTTTATATTCGTGATATAAATAATCTTTTCTTACGCCATTAAGATATTGATCAACCACAATGTAATTTTTATCAACTTGAGCTTTTTTAGTTTCGCTCAAACTGTATGCAGGTAAAACAACTTTTAAGAATTCCTGACTTACAGTTGCTGTGTTATTCTCTGTAATAACTTTGTTCATATCATCTTTGCTATAACCATTGAAAATTTCAACTTCTGGACCATTATCCTCATATGTTGCAATTCTCAAACCTATATACTTAATATGATTTTTACCTAAAGCATCTTTAACATTATCATGAATTCTAATAATATAATCACCAGGTAAGAACAACCATTCGCCATTTTCGCTACTTTCAGTTAAGAAACTTCTAACCAATTCATTTGGATATTTAGAATTTGTTAAATACTTATAGATATCAGCCACGAAAACATCGTTGTTAATCTGCTCTGTGCCATTTGATTGATAAATCTTAATTGTTCTATCTTTATACTGATTTCTTAATTGTTTGTATCTATCATAGAAATATACTGTTAAATTTAATTGTCCTGCTTCGTATTTAGCACTAGTTCCTTGAGTTGTGTAATACTTACCAGTTGGAATGTTCAATGTTGCAGGCAATTTTGTAGTAGTCAAATAGATGTTATATCTATCCGCATCAATGCTTTCCCCTTCGCCAACGTAAGACAATGTTCCGTAATCTGTTCCTTGAGTTGAGAAAGAATTGAATTCACTTTCTGTTTCCATAAGTTCAATACGAATGCTTTCACCAATATCGGTTTCAATTATTCCATTTCTATCAACAATGAAATAATAATCTTTAACTTTAACATCATCACCAAGATCTGCATTTGTTACATCTTTATAAGTTCTAGTTACAACATAAAGTCCAGCCTTGCTATCGCTTGATCTATTAAACTTAACAAAACCTCTAACATTGTCGCTCATTAATTCAGCGCCAAGACCTGTATTCCAAGTTCCATTTCTATATAAATCTGCAGAGTCAGATTCTGAATAGAAATAGTGAACATTATCATTATAGATTTTTGTTTTAAGAGTGTAAAATTTATAAGTTACTGATTCAACTTCAAAACTTCCTGTTCCCATATTCCAAACAAATGCAATGTGTTTTGCACTAGTTGCTCCTGCTCCATGAATACCACCAACAAAAGCTCCTTGATCATTAGTCCAGTCTGTACCTGTTTGAAGTTTTTTATATTTGTCACTTTCATTTCCATCAGATGGTAAATCATCAAATGAGTTGTCGTTTGAATAATATACAGAACCTCTTGCGTTATCTTTATTTATTTCAATGCTAACGTAAGAATGTGTTTTAACTTCATCTGGTCTGTACCTATGGTTTTCAGCAACTGCATAAATTGTTCTTTTATAATAACTAACAGGACTTTCAACATAGTTAAATTCACCGTTACCTTTGATGTCTACTCTAATATTTGGATCAAGCTTATTTTCATTGTATGCAACAACTGAATCATTTTTAATTGTGAAATAATAATTGTTGTCACTTGCAAGCTTTTTGAACATTTGAGTTAAAGCAGAGGCATTATTTCCAGATCCTAAATAGTAGTTTTCAAACGTGTCTAATTTGTTTGCTGCTGCCTTTTGAACAAACTCTTTAACAATAGAATCACTAGCTAAACTATCCACATCAAGGTTGAAAACTTTATATTCTCCGATTGAATATTTAACATTGTTTCCATACAATAAGTTAGCATTAGAAACACAGTTGCCTTCAACATTGAAATAGTTTTCAGTTCTATCAATAACGAAAGCATATCTACTCTTGTTTCCTGCCTCATCATATAAGTCAATAATGTAAATTCCTTGGTTAAATAAAACGCAATCACTCTCAACAAGATATTGAGAATTTGATTTTTTCAAGTCTGCACCATAAATAGTTGTTCCAAGATTGTAATTTGTTGAAATCCAAGTCGCCCCGCCATTTCCGTTAATTACTTTTGATGCATCTACAGCATCTGAGCTAACAGCAAATGGTGTGTAGCAATATGTTGCATAAATATTTGCTCCACTATCTTTATCATTCCAAGAAAGTGATGCATAACCATCTGTTACAGCATTTTGAATTACTATTGGGTAGTTATTTTTATCGGTAGCATAAGAATAATAAACCGAAGTTCCAGAGCGCATTTCTTCTATTAAATAAGCCTTAATATTTGTTATGCCTTGCTTATCAATTGTGAACATTTTATGAGTTGCGCTTTCAATTTCTGTTTTATCCATTGCGCCATCTTCACTGCCACTTTCTAGTCTAATCAAATAACGAACAAAAGTGTTAGAATCAACATTTGAACCTAAAGATGCATATAAGTATCCATCTTTTTCTTCAACAACCTCCAACTTTTTAGGTGTTAATTTTAATAATTGGTCTTTGCTGTAATTTTGGTTTACAACTGAATAATACCAAGCATTAATAGTTCTATCAAACATTCCTGGTTTCTTCCAAGAAACAGAAACTTCTTTGTTTGTGTATTTTCCGTTTGCAACAGCAGAAATTGTTCCATCTTCATTTGTTGTTTCGATATTGATGTTTGTTGATGAAGAAGTGTATTGGAACGCAAATACTTGCCAGAATGTTGAGCTATCGCTCATACCATTTGGTAAAACATTAACAAACACTAAATAATAACCCTTTGAATTAAAGGTTGTTGTGTTAGTGAAAGTAACACAACTACTCTCATCTGTCAAAACTCCAGAATCTTTTTTAAACAAACTTTCTGCAGTTATCATAGTTGGAGAATAAAAGTAAAAACTTGTTGCTATTGTACTTTTATTGAAAGAGTCATCTCCTTCAATCCATAAAGAACCTTGGTTTGTTTTAACATAAACATCGTCGTTGTTTAGATCATCTAAAACCTTGTCTAAATTATCAATTTTAGTTTTATCTTTAATGTTAGCTGTTAAATAGTCATAGAAATTTTGAGAATCATTAACACCTGCTAAGAATGTATTGTTTTTTAAATAATAGTTCAACAATGCATTTGTGTTTTGATTGTTATCACTTAATATTGTTCCTTCTCTTTCTTGACTCTCAACTAAAGAATATGCAAATCCTAATTTTTTATCTTTTTGAGAAGATGTGTCTTTAGTTATCTCATAACCATAAGGTATAACTAAATCAACATTATTTGCTGCAGATTTTGCAATTTGGAAGTATTGCATTTTTGCGCCTTCGTAGCCAGATTTAGAATAATATGTTGAAAGTCCATGAACAGACAATTTAATTTCATCAGTTTCAAACACTGGTGACGGAGATGTTGTTCCAACATAACCATCATAAAGGAATTCATAATCTGCAACATAAGTTCCCGGTTCGGTTAACATTATTGTCACTAAATTAACAGAATCTTTTTGATAATCATTTAAAGGATATACAACTGTTGAAACTCCATCGCTACTAGAAGATTTAATCTCCAATTTAGCTGTTTTTTCATTTGCAGTTTGTTGGTATAAAACATTCAATTCATATGATGTGTTTTTTTGATTTGCCGTATGGGTGTATGCTAATTTATATTTTGTATAATCATATGTAATTGTTGGATATGAAATTTTATTATTATTTATTCCATTGTTACCAATAAGATATCTAACATATCCATTTGAAAGAGCATTCTTTTCAAAGTTTTGATCACTAGCTCCATCTATCCAACCCAATGTTGGTTTTGCATTATATCCATAACCTTCTGAATCTATAGATTGAGTGTATGATGTGTTGTTTATAAGATAAAATCCAAAGTTTGCAGTTTCTGCCTTATCATTAACATAATATGTAAAGCTAAATTCATAATACCCTTCGTTTGAATCTTGTGCATTGTTTTGTGTTATTAGGAAAGCAAAATCAAAGAAAGGCCCACCATCATCATTAATACTTCTATTTTCAGGTAGTTTGCTCTTATCTAAAAGTTCACCGTCTTTCTTTACAATTACTTCAAGGAAAGTTATTCCAGCGTGTTTAGTGTTGTCCGCAACTTCTACTAATGCGTTTTCACCCTTATAAATATATGAACCGAATGAAATCAACATTGCTTCTTGATAAGAATCTTCACTTTCTAATGCAAATTTTCCATTTTTATAAACGTTATCTAACTTTGCAAAACCACCGTTATCAATAACAGTTTTGTTAGATAACCCATTTGGTATATTTTTAAACGTGAAGGTTTCATCATTTCTTGTTGCATCATAAGTTGCATAAAACATTTTATCATACGCACCTGATTCTAAATCATTTGGAATGTTATTTGTTTCATTAGAACTTACTTTAACTTTTTCAACAGAAAAAATCACACCACCATTGAATAGTGCACTAAATTCTTCTTTTGATGCTGTTGTTCCTAAAGAAACCTTTGTTGATGCATCAACAATAATTTCATTATTAGATGGTTTAAAACTCACACCCAACCCAAAGATTAAGCCTGTTGTTATAGCCATCAAAATTGATAAAATAATTTTTAAATTTAAAGCTTTCCCCTTCACTTTATTTCCCCTTTTTATTTTTCCACTTAAACGTGAAAAATATTAAATATAAATAATATTTATATTAATTATTATAACATATTAAAAAAGGAAAAACAAATAAATATATTTATTATTTCTATATTTCTTACAACTTGTTTATCTACTAGTTTTAAGTGTTTATATTAAGTTTTTTCAAATATTTTATATTTTATTTATAAACAATTTAAATTTATTTTTTATTTTTATTTTAATTTTTTTGAAAAAATAATGAAAAATATTAAAAAATACACCAATTTTGATGTATTTTTATATAATTTTAAAATTTTTTTAAATTAATTTGTTAACATCTTTAACTGTAACCAATTTCATTGTTTTTGCAATTTCAAGTTTGTTTGCATCTATATAATAGAAATAAACACCATCAATTCTTTCAACAATAAATTCGTAAGCAGAAATTTCTTTCCCATAATCCAATCTAATAACTGTCTTACTTTCTTTTAAAATCTCATAATCAAAACCCAACAACGACTCCGCTTCTTCAATATTTAAACCAAACTCAACATTTCTTTCAGTGTGGTTCAATGCGTAGTTTAACGCTTCAAATCCAATAATCTCTTGAGATGTTAAATCTACTTTAACTTTAACAAGATCAGGATACATTATAATTTCATTTTCAATCGGAGCAAGATTTATATATGCAACATTACTATTGATTTCAACCCAAACACTTTTCATATTTTCAAAACCAATGTTATTTGCAAAGGTCGTTGCAAGTTCAATGGCTTGCTCTTTTTTAATAATAGGATCTCCTTGCTCAGCATATCCCGAAAGAGTTATTAACAACATACCCCTTTTACTCACTTGCGCATTAAACAATTTTCCTTCAACATCTATCTTGAAATCGTATGTTGAAATATCTCCATTTGTTTCCCTTTCAAAAACAACTTTAATCTCATCTCTGTTTTTATATACGATATTTTTTAAATAGTTCTCAGCATCTTCCTTTGAACTCTCTTTTTCAGGTAATCCTTTAATAACATTTGTTTCCAAAGCTGTTGAAAAAGGGCCATCAAAAATCATTGCAGGATATTCGATGCTTGCATCAGTTAAATCACCCATTCCAACTGAGAGTTCATTCATTCCCGTGTTATCAAAAACCGTAGCATCAATAAAGTTAAATCCAGTGTCATACATTCCATAATTTTGTTCATTGAAATTCGCTTTTATTTTTCCAACCACCAAACCAATTTTATCAAAAACCAACTCCTGTTCAATTGAAAGATTTTTTGTTTCATTCAACTGTCTTAAATACGCCTCACACAACCCATTAATCTGATTAAAAAATTTAGTTGCAGAAATAACATTTTCTTCGTTAATTGGTAAAATGCTAAGGCCCGCTAAAACATAATTACAATCCACCATCATATCTTGAATTGTTTCTGTTTTTGCATTTACTGAAGATAATGTTGAATATTTTGCTAAATCAACTGATAGATTATTAACATTATCTACCATTGAATAATAACTTGATGAATACACTCCTTCAAGAATGTTAGCATTCTGTTTTCCTGAAGTATATATTTGATAATACGCAATTAAAACACAAGTTAAAATCACAACCAAACTCACAACCGCAACAACAAGCCAAGGAACAGCTTTTTGAGCATTACTTTTACTTTTTGTTTTTTTATCTTGATTTACAATAGACACTGCATCTTGTTTCTCTTTGTCATAATCCACACTAGTTATATTGTCTTTGTTTGACATAGTCACTCCTTAAATATTCTTTACAATTTTAAATAAAACCAATAAAAATTTATCAAACCGCAAACACGTGTTTACCAATTTGGGTTACTTTTTTAGTGGTAAAAATCCACTTGCTTGTTGCTGTTTTAGGGTTGTAATAATACACACAGCCATAAGTTGGATCCCAACTATTTAAAGCGTCGTCCGCTGCTTGATATGCTGTTTGATTCGGCTCTAAATTTATTTGTCCATCATTTACTGCTGTAAACGCCCAAGGCTGATAAATAACTCCTGCTATCGTGTTTGGGAAGCGACTATCTTCAACTCTATTTAGAACAACAGCAGCAATGGCAACTTGTCCAGTATAACTTTCTCCTCTTGCCTCAGCATAAATCACTTTCGCCAATAAATATCTATCGTTGCTATTATAGTTTGAACTGCTAGTAGATTTGCTAACACTAATCCCCATTTTTGCTGCAGTTAAAGGGCCAACAATTCCATCTTGAGTTAATCCATATCTCTTTTGAAATTTTTTAACTGCTGCAATTGTTTTAGGTCCGTTTATACCATCAACACTACCCGTATAGTATCCCCACTTTTTTAGCCTTTTTTGAACTTCTGTTGTGTTTGCAACTGCAGCGTCAACCATTTCCACATTAGAAACACTTACAAAAGAACTTTCTTCGTTTACATCTTTAAATAACGTAACTGAGGAAACAATTCCAAATAATGCAGAAACTAAAATTAATAAACATACTAAAACTTTTTTCATTTTTCCACCTTAAATATTAAATAATTCCCGATGATTTGCTAGTTGAACAACTTTTTAAACCATTCATAGATTATTGATTTATATTTAATTTGCTTAACGTTTTCATTTTTATTCACAAAACATAGAGGTGGATACATAACACACCACCAATTATCTCCTTTCGCTTCCCCTAACTCTACAATAACTGCATCATAATACCCACTTTCAAGCGTTGTGTTAGAATAGGTTCTTGTTGGAAAGAACTCATTTGAAATTTTGATGTTAATTAGATAGTTAAAACCTTTTTCTTGAAGAATTTTCAAACACTCGTTGATTATTTTATTAGAATGTTTGTTAACTATTTTTATTGCTTTTTGTTTGCTTTCAACATTACATAAATAAGGTGTTAACAATTCAGTTATTTTGTCTTTTATAACATATTTAATATTTTGGTCTGTTTGAAGATTACTGTTCGCTCTAATATGTAATCTTAAGTAATCACATTTTATTTCTTTGTCTGGAATGAACGCTGAACCAACAATAATTCCTAAAATTAAAACAATTACAATCAAAACTTTTTTCATATTTTAATGATTGTCTCTAAGCCAAGAAAAAAAACGCACTTTTAACGCGCATTTTTTCGAACTTTGTTTTAATTTTGATTTTGCGGTCTACCATTGGAATTAAGTAATCTTTGCCACGTGTTTCTTCCAACAATTCCGTCAACGGTTAATCCGTTTTCAGCTTGAAAATCTCTTACAGCTCTTTCAGTTTCAGGGCCAAAATCACCATCAAGCTGTGTTATTGGATAAAGGTAAGAAAGTAATAATCTTTGCAAAAACATAACTGCTGCACTTTCGCTTCCTCTTTTTAAAACTTCGCTTTGTGGGTTAACATTTAAAAGCTTATTCCAAGTATTTCTACCAACAATCCCATCTACTGCTAGGTTATTATTTCGCTGAAATTCTTGAACTGCTCGCTGCGTTGCAACACCAAACACTCCATCAACCACAAGATTATTGCCATACCAATTTAAAAGGTATTGCAGAATTCTAACAAAATTCCCCCTACTATTCAATCTTATTGTTTGATAATTTACCAATTCTCTTGAAACATAAGGCACAGCCAAAAATTCACAAACAGCCTGACAAGTGCTTTCTGCAACATTTATAACGTAACTAGGATTCAACATTAATTTAGCATCAAGCCAATTTGTCATAAATCCCGCTTCTATTAATGTTGATGGCGCCCTAACGTTTGTTAGAACACCAACGGATAATGTTCCAACAAATCTTCCTGGCACATTTGTATTTTCAACTAATTTATTATAAACCAACTCACTCAATCTTCTACTTTCATTCGCAAAAGAATTTAACCTGCTATAATATACTTCAATTCCTCGAGCATTATTAAATACCAACCCGTTTCCAGACGCGTTATAAGCAAATGTAACCAACAAACTCACTCCAGCACGATTTGCCCTAACAACTCTATTTGAAACACTAATATCTTGTTCTTCTGGGTGAACATCATAAACATTAAACCCACATCTTAAACAAGCCAACATAAACATAAGTTTAGCTTGATTATTGAATTCATTTTCATAAAAACTTCTTCCAATATAATTTATTAGGGGAGTTCTTTTTCCTACTGTTGGAGGGTTTAACCCATGCTCATCATTTGCTCCAATTAAAAAATCACTTGCAATAGCCATAATCACCTCTTTAGTATTTATTCTTGTTATGAAATACTTGTCACTTGACAATGAACAAACATTATGATATTCTTCAAATATGAAACACTTAGTATTAGATGAATTAAATATAAAAAATGAACCAATGGACAAAACCGTAACAAGAGTTAAAATGTTTATTCTAAATAAAAATAATGAATATGTTATGGTTTCAGCTTTCGATGGCTTACAACTTCCAGGTGGCCACGTTGAAAATGATGAAGATTTATCATTGGCGGTAATAAGAGAAGTTGAAGAAGAAACAGGTATTAGATTAACAGAAGATGAAACTCCTGTTCCTTTTTGCAAAATTGAAAGATATACAAAATCAAACGATGGAACAAATCGTCTTTCTATAATACATTATTATTTTATTAAAACCCAAAAAGAGGTTGATTTAAGTAAGCGAAATTTAACTGAACACGAAAAAGAAAACAACTATTCTATTAAGTTTATAAAAAAAGAAGACTTGGAAAATGAACTAGAAACCTTAATTCAATCTTGTCCAAATTTGGGCAGTAGGGTTGTTGCTGGTGAAACTTTGTTTGCTTATAAAATTCTTAATGAAGTTGAAGAAATAAAGAATAACGAAACTTTTAATTATTAAAAAATAGAGCTATCAAGCTCTATTTTTCATCTAAATATGTTGCTTCCAAATCTGCCACGTGAAATAAAACCGCAACAGGGAAACGAGAAAACGCTTCGCTCATATCGCCAGTTGCTTGAGTTCGTGGATCAAACCCACCCATATGCCAATTTATTGCCATTGCTTCTTCCCTTGTTAGGCGCATAAATCCACTAATTATATAAACCGATTTTTCTCCGTGCCCATATGGAAGAGAGTTGTTATAAGCATAATAAGGAACTTGAATCCATTGTCCGTCAACCTTTTGGTTTCTATAGTCAACGGTGTATGTGTTTACCTTACAAACATCGTGAAGAAGAGAAATTATTGCAATACTTTCATCACTTATAACCTCAGCATACCCTTCACCATATTCTTGAATAATATTATTTTTAAACCTTTTGTATGTGTTTAGTGAATGAAGACATAATCCTCCCTCAAAAGCAGAATGCCTTCTTCCGCTTGCTGGAGCAGAAAAGAAATCGCTCATATGTGTTAGATATTCAAGCAAAGCGTCCGCACCATCTCTTTTTATGTTTTCTTTAAATATTTTAATGAATTCATTTTTTAAATCTTCAACACTTTTTTCCATACTTATCCTTTATTTTAAAACTTTAATTTCCTTGTTTTCTTTTTGATCTTTAACACTTGTTACCAAACTTGCAACTTCTTTAATTCTTTCAAAGAAGCTTTTCATATTTTTTGCTCGTTTATAAAGAGATACATTATAATTTTTCTTTAATTCATCTTTAATTTTAAACACTTCAAAAATGTTAACATCTTCATCATAAACTAAAGCCAAATTCTCTTTGATATCAAATGTTGTTCCACGTTCTCTAATAAGCATTGTTATTGGTTCAAATCCCATACTAACACCAACAGCAGAAACAGACATTCCAACCATTTTTTCAATCATTTTATCGTATCTTCCGCCTCCACCGATTGCTCCTGAGAATCCTTCAGTGTAGAATTCGAAAACAGGACCAGTGTAATAACCTTGACCACGAACTATCGAAATATCAAATCGAATATCAAATTGATTGTTTGTTAGCGTGTTTAAACTGTTTAACAAATATTCCATATCATCAACATAACAATCTTCAACACCGTATTTTCTAACAGCTTGAAGTCCGTTTGTTAAAACATCATTTATTTCTTCTGTTAACGTGTTGATTTTTTCAGCATCAAAACCTTTATCTAACAATTCCATAACAACGCCGGAAATTGCAATTTTATCAATCTTATCTAATGTTACACAAACTGTTGACAATTCTTCTTGTTTGAAACCTGCGAATAAAACTAATTGATTTAATATTCTTCTATCATTAATCTTTAATGTTAAAGTATTGAATCCCAATGAAGAATATGCTTCAGTTGCCGTTTTTAACAATTCAAGTTCTGCATTTATTGAATTATCACCAAAAACATCAATATCGCATTGAGTGAATTCACGAAGTCTGCCTCTTTGAGGGCGCTCAGCTCTGAAAGAATAATCTATTTGAATTGCTTTGAATGGGTTTGGAAGTTTTTCTCTGTTGTTTGCATAAAATCTTGCAAGAGGAACAGTTAAATCATATCTTAAACCTTCTTCAACAATGTCTGCTTCAGTTAAATTTTCTTTGTTTAAATCAAGTTTATCTCCACGCTTAACTGTTTTAAACATTAGTTTTAAGTTGTCGCCACCTTCACTCATATTTAAAAGTTCTAAATTTTCTAATATTGGAGTTGAAATAAGATTGTAACCATTGTTTTGATAACAATTTAAAATTCTTTGGCGAACAACTTCTCTTATTCTCGCCTCATTAGGCATATAATCATTCGTTCCACGTATTGGACCAAAATTTTTCATAAACTTACTCCTTGGTTTTTTGTTTTATTTAATTATAGTTTAAATCGAATCAAAAGTCAATAAGTTGTATTTATAAGCAACAAAAAAGCAAGATTGTTATCTTGCTTTAATCGTTAGAAATTTTAACATCTCCACATAAAATATCGTTATAGGAATAAGTGAATATTGAACCTAAATCTAAAGGGTATGATTTAACAGTAAAAACACTAGCATAAACATCTTCTATTCTTGCTCGTAAACTGCTAACCTTTCTTCTCCCTCGATTTATATATAGGTTTACTTCCTTACCTTTAAGCTCCATTATCTTTTGTTTTATATTTTCAACAGTGTTTGGCATTTTTTTCATAGAATTCTCCTAAGATTATTCTTTTCATAAACACTATTTTTAAACAACATCTACATAATAAGACAAATTTTTTAATCTTTGATTTACTTTAAAATTTCTTTTCCACAATTTCCACAGAATTTATTATTAATATCCACTTTTGATCCACAATATGTGCAATATCTAGCTTGTTGAAGATCATTTTCTTCCTTGTTAATTTGTTGTAAAACTTCTATCTTAGGCATATCAATTTCTTTTGTTTCACAAGTTTTAAAATCTTGCTCATTTTTAGTTGTTTTTAATCTTGCAATTCCGAAAATAACACACCCGATAGCCGGAGTAAGAATACACAACAACCCTTCTATCCCCATAGTTTGAATAACTAAGTTCAAAAGTGTTCCAACTGCAAGTATCCCACATTGAATAAAAAATAAAATTCTACCAACCTTGCGTGATTTTTTCACTGTTACAAATTTAACTATTTCTAAAACACCAAAAATAACAAATATCAAAGGCATACAAGCAAAAATAAACAAAAGTATATACGCAAATCCAACAATATCAGTGTCTGAATTATTCCAATATTGTATTGTTGAGTATATAAACATAACCGCAACTATAATAGAAGCTAAAATTGTTATTAATCCTAAAACAAAGCCCACTATATCAAGCGTATTTCTCTTTTGTTCCATATTTACCACCTATTTATTTCATAATACCAACTTTATTTAAGTTATGTCAACAAAAAAGGCCTACACGGCCTTTTTTAAAAATCATCATCATCATCATCGTTATCATCGTCATCATCGTCATCACTATCGTCATCATCGATTTCATCTAAATCAAAATCATCATCGTCGTCTTCGTTATCATCATCTAAATCTTTTTCAAGATCTTCATCGAAATCGAATTCGTCAACAATGCCAGAAGTATCTTCCTCTTCATCATAGTGATGCAAATCGTCATTTTCATCTTCATCATCATCTTCATTGTCATCATCATCTATATATTTGTGCCAATCTGAAATTTCTCTATCTTCAGCATCAGCATCAGGGTTAATTCCCAATTCTTGACGACAACTTTCACAAATTTCTTCGTCATTTTGAACAAAGTTTAATTTACATATTGGACACAATTCTAAATCTCCAATATCATCATCACTTGCTTCAATTAATTTCATTTCTTTTTTGCAGACATTACAATATTGATCTGCCTTTTTAATGTAGTTCAATTCACAACGTGGACATAAAATCCAAACAGGTTTAGTAGACCTTGCCATAAATGCTTCCTCCATTTAACTTTATTCATTATAGTAATATGGTTATAAAAAGTCTACTAATTTTTAAAATTTTATAAAACTTTTTCTCTTGCTTTGTTTATCGAAAAAAATTTTATGCCCCTTCTATTAGCATCTTATCTGCCACTAAAGCGATAAATTCGCCGTTAGTTGGTTTTTCATTTGAAGAATAAACTTTAATTCCAAATAAGTTATTAATATTTTCAATTTTACCTCTATTCCAAGCAACTTCGATTGCGTGGCGAATTGCTCTTTCTACTTTTGA
>JBGVFL010000061.1:0-11509 GCA_045120995.1 Candidatus Onthoplasma sp.
AATGCAAATTGACACTGTTGTATATTTCCAAGTTGTTGACGTTAAGTTGTTTACATACGGTGTTGAACGACCAATTGCTGCAATCGAAAATTTAACAGCAACAACATTAAGAAATATTGTTGGTGAATTGGAACTTGATGAAACATTAACATCTCGTGATACAGTTAACACAAAAATGAGAGCGATTCTTGATGAAGCAACAGATCCTTGGGGAATTAAAATTAATCGTGTTGAATTGAAAAATATTCTTCCGCCAAGAGATATTCAAGAAGCAATGGAAAAACAGATGAGAGCAGAGCGTGAAAGACGTGAAGCAATCTTGAAGGCAGAAGGTGAAAAGAAGTCTAGTATTTTAGTTGCAGAAGGTGAAAAAGAGGCTGTTATTTTGAAGGCTCAAGCAGAACAACAAAAAGTTATTCTTGCTGCAGAAGCAGAAAAAGCAAAACTAATTGCTGAGGCTGAAGGTAAGGCAAGAGCAATTGAGCTTGTTAACAAGGCTGCACCAAATGCTGCGTATGTAACACTTGAAGGCTACGAAGCGTTGAAAGTTCTTGCAGATGGTCAAGCAACAAAAATTGTTGTTCCAAGTGAAATTCAAAACGTTTCAGGTTTGTTTGCAAGCGTAAGTGAGGTTATTAAAACTGAAACACCAAAGGCTAGCGATGTTGTTACTAAAAAAGCAAATACAGCAAAAGAATCTGAACCAAAAACACCAATAAAAAAGAAGTAAAATAAAGCGGGTTTGCTCGCTTTTTTTATTTGTAATATTATCAGATTTTGTGATATACTACTTTCAATTAGGAGGATCAAATGAAAAAGTTTTTTGGAGAGTTTAAAAAGTTTATAACTCGCGGAAATATTTTAGACTTGGCAGTCGGTGTTATTGTTGGTGGTGCTTTTACTGCTATTGTTACCAGCCTAACAAATAACATTATTCGTCCACTCATAAATTGGATAATTGCGTTGATTGGAGGAAAGGATAGTTTGACTTCAGTTTATACAGTTCTTATTCCAAATTACGTAGATGGAAAATTGGATTTAGGGAGCAGTATCTATATAGATTGGGGATTGTTTATCACTGCGATTATGGATTTCTTTATAATTGCATTTGTGGTTTTCTTAATTGTTAAAGCTGTAAATAAAGCAAGAGAAGCATTTGAAGATTTGAATGAAAAACTTGAAGCTCAAACTAAAAAGGAATACCGACAAGAAAGAAAGGCTGTTAAAGCTAAAGCAAATTTGGAAGGAAGAAAATTTAAACTAGTTTGGGCTGAACATATTGCAGAAAAACAAAAAATTGCAGATGAAAAAGCGAAGGTTTTAAAAGAAGAACAACTAAAGAAAGAATTGGAAGAAAAATTAAACAATCCAACTGAGCAAGAATTATTAAAACAAATTAGAGATTTGCTTATTGAAAATCAAAAGCTAAAAAAATAATAGCTTAAAGGTATAATGTTATGAGAAATATATTAAGATGTTATGTGAAAGACTTTACAACAGCAAGTTTAGAAGAAAGAGAAAAGTATGCTGAACTTTTTTCAGAGGGAGATGAGAACTTAAAAGAATTGCTATTAACGTTGTGGGGAAATAAGATTCAAACATATGCTTGTTGCGCGGGTCACGACGAAGTGGTTGAAGACGGAAAAGTTCAATGGACAACCAAAACTAGTTTTCCATATATATTTTTTGAGGCTTCAACGCTCAATGAAAGTCAATTGAGATTGTTATACGAAATTCTTATTTTGCAACAAAGAATCACGCATAATGCGTTTTTTTCGATAAGTGCTGATTATGAAATTGGGGCGCCTGAACAAATTCGACAAGGAATTTGTATAAATCTTGGCACGGGGTATAACACAAAGTGCTTGCTTAAAGTAATAAAAACTGTTTTAGATTGTGGAAAAAATGAAGAAAACATGTTGATTGAAATTAAAAAGATTTTGGTGATGTTTAATGAGAAAACTGAATTGACAAAGGGTGAGAAAAAATTTATTGATACTTTAATTGAATTTAACAATATAAATTTTCAAGAATATTTTCAACAATCAAAAAGATTAGGGAAAAATAGAATTAGCAAACTGGATATTATATGCAGAGGCACTATAGATGATGTTGATATTGGTGTGATTCGCGGAGTATATTGTTGTTCCAAAGTAATAGATGGAATTGCATATTATGTTGAAAGCAGTGAAATTTTAGAAGAATATACATTTCAAGAAGAAAAATTCTCAAGAGAATTGTTTGAAAAGTTAAGAGATGAAATTGAAGATGCTATAACTTTAAATAATGCAAACACACTTTAAGATGCAATGGAAATTAAAAAAATAAATGAAGATAGTAAATGCTTTTGATTTTTTAAAAAATCGTTTGGTGTTTTTGTTTTATTTTGTTAAAATAGGATTATATAAAAGGAGAAAGTAAATTATGAATTTACCAAATAAATTATCTATTTTAAGAATTGTTTTAATTCCGTTTATGATGTTCTTTTATCTTGCAGACTTCATTCCTTTCGGAATTGGCAAAATTTTGGCGCTTGTGATTTTTATTGTTGCGGCGTTAACAGATTTATTAGATGGAAAAATTGCTAGAAAATATAATCTTGTTACTAATTTAGGAAAATTTCTAGACCCAATTGCAGATAAAATCTTAACTGCAACAGCATTATTTATGCTTATTGCTGGAAATGTTCCTGTAATTCCAGCTCCATATGGTGTTATTATTGTAACAATTATTATTGCAAGAGAATTTATGGTTTCTGCACTTCGCTTAATTGCTGCAAGTCAAGGAATAGTTCTTGCTGCTGATATTTGGGGAAAGGCAAAAACTATGGTTCAAATGATTGCTATTCCAATTTGTATGCTAGTTCCATTCTTAGCAGTTGTTGCTGGCAATGTTGGTTGGTTAATCTTAACTGTGGCAATTGTTGGCTGGGTTGCAATCGGTGCTGCAACTGTGCTCACAATTGTTTCAGGAGTAAACTACTTAGTTAAAAACATTCAATGTTTTAAAGATAGTAAATAAAAATTTTAACAAAAGTGTTGTTTTATTTGTTTGAAATTTAAATAATATTATTTGAAATTATTTAAAAATTTTATCGAACAAATGTTTGACACTTTTGTTTTTTGTTGGTATAATTAAGGTAATAATTTGATAAATTAAAGGAGACTAAGGTGACAGACGATAAATTAAAAGCATTGCAAGCTGCAATTTCACAAATAGAAAAAACATATGGTAAAGGTTCTATAATTAAAATGGATGCCGATTCTTTTGCTGAAGGAATTGAAGTGATTCCAACAGGCTGTTTGCCTTTGGATATTGCTTTGGGAGTTGGTGGACTACCTAGAGGAAGAATTATTGAAATTTATGGACCAGAAAGTTCTGGTAAAACAACTGTTGCTCTTCATGTTATTGCTGAAGCACAAAAAATGGGTGGAACAGCTGCATTTATTGATGCGGAACACGCATTGGATCCAATTTATGCTCAAAAGTTGGGTGTTGATATTGGTGCGATGTATGTTTCACAACCAGACACTGGTGAACAAGCTCTTGAAATTACCGAACAATTAGTTAGAAGTGGTGGTGTTGATATTGTTGTTATAGACTCAGTTGCGGCGCTCACTCCAAAAGCTGAAATTGACGGAGAAATGGGAGATGCGTTTGTTGGTTTGCAAGCAAGACTTATGAGCCAAGCTTTGAGAAAGTTAACAGGTGTTACATCAAAAAGTAAAACTCTAGTTATTTTCATTAACCAACTAAGAGAAAAAGTTGGTGTTATGTATGGAAATCCTGAAACAACTCCAGGTGGTAAGGCGCTCAAATTTTATTCTTCAGTTCGCTTAGATGTTAGAAAAGCTGACGCTATTAAGAGTGGAAGTGATGTTGTTGGAAACAGAACAAAAGTTAAGGTTGTGAAAAATAAAGTTGCTCCACCATTTAAAACTGCAGAATTTGATATTATGTATGGAGAAGGTATTTCTATTTTTGGTTGCTTGATTGATGCTGCAATTGAAATTGGTGTTATAGACAAGAGTGGTTCTTGGTTTAGTTATAATGGAGATAAAATTGGTCAAGGAAAGGAAAATGTTAAGGCGTATTTCTTATCACACCCTGAACTTGCAGATGAAATTGATAAAATTGTTAGAGAAAAATTGGTTAAATAGATGTTACAAACTTTAAATATTGAAAATGTCGCTTTGATTGATAGAGCAACACTAAATTTTGACGAAAAGCTCAATGTTATCAGCGGTGAAACCGGTGCTGGTAAAAGTATTTTGCTTGATAGTTTAACTTTTGTGTTTGGTGGAAGATCGGATAAAACTCTTATCCGCTCTGGTGCTAGTTCTATGAAGGTTGAAGCGATTTTTTCTTGCATTAACTCAAATTTAATTAATTATATTAAAAAAGAATTTGGTATTGATTGCGAAGATGAGTTGTTTATCTCTAGAGAATTAGATTTAAATGGAAAAAATACGTGTAAAATTAATGGTGAACTTGTTCCTGTTGCAAGCGTGAAAAAAATCTGTGGGCAACTTGTTGATGTTCATGGGCAAAGTGAACATTTGGCGATTTTAGATAATGATTATCAACTTAAAATTCTTGATTTGTATGGCAAAACACCAAAAGAATTTTTTATTGAACTTCAAAATTTAATTGATGAATATAATGAGAATGAAAAACAGATTAAAATACTTGGTGGTAGTGAACAAGAAAAACAAAATTTAATTGATCTATATTCTTATCAAATTCAAGAAATTGAAAATGCAAATATAAAAGAAAATGAATTTGAAGAACTTGTTGAAGAGCGAAAACAGATGAGTCAATTTGAAAAGATTAATGATAATTTAAAAATTGCTCATGAAACTTTGTCTAAAAGTGGATTTGAAGAAAGCGTTATAGAAAAAATAGCAACTGCTAAGCGAGCATTGCAAACTATTGAAAATGTTAATAATCATTACAATGAACTCTTTGAAAGGGTTAAAAGTTCTCTTATAGAGATTCAAGACATTGCAGACACATTGAGTGATGATTTAAATAACATTGTATTTGATGAAGAACGTTTTAATTATGTTGATGAAAGAATAGATTATTTAAAAACGTTGTTTAGGAAATATGGTGGAGATTATGATAATTTAAAAAAATATTATAATGAAATTAGTGAAAAATTAGAAAATTTATTAAATTCAAATGAAAAATATGAAAAATTATTAAAAAATAAAGAAAAAATCATTAATAATTTAGAAATTGTTCAAAATAAAATTAGTTCACACAGGAAAAACGCCGCAAAAGTTTTTTGTGTTGAAATGGAAAAAGAACTTAAAGTTTTGGGAATGGTGAACGCTAGGATTGATGTTCAATTTAACCGTGTAAATGAGTTGTATACTAATCTTGGCTTTGATAGTGTTGAATTTATGTTTTCGGCAAATCTAGGCTTTGAATTGAAACCTCTAAACAAAGTTGTTTCTGGTGGAGAGA
Source organism: Candidatus Onthoplasma sp. (assembly GCA_045120995.1). GTDB lineage: Bacteria > Bacillota > Clostridia > Christensenellales > UBA1242 > Onthoplasma. The sequence goes on from JBGVFL010000061.1 coordinate 5,473, forward strand.
TGAGTAGAGTTATGCTTGCATACAAGATATTGTTGTCCTCAGTTGATGATATACACACTATCGTGTTTGATGAAATAGATAGTGGTTTAAGCGGAAATATGGCAACAGTGGTTGCTGAATATATGGCAAGGTTAAGTTTATCAAAACAAATTGTGGCGATTTCTCACCTTCCGCAAATTTGTGCAATGGCAGATAGAAACATTAAAGTTCAAAAGTATGATGAAAATAATGTTACAAAAACTAAATCTTTAATCCTAAAAGATAAAGAACTCTATTTTGAGATTGCTCGACTTATGGGTGTAGAGTTAAACGATAAAGGCTTACAGGTCAGTTGTGATTTAAAAGAAAAGTGTAACTTATATAAGTCTTGTTTATGATAAAAAATAGCTATACTTAATGAGTTTAAGTCTAGTTGTTAAATAATCAACAAAATGTAACGGCTTTTAAGTGTTGACTTGTATGACAATTTAATCAATATTAAAATTGTGATAATATATAAAAATTTATAAAAATTTCAATTAAATTACGAAAAAACACGCAAAGGCGTGTTTTTTGTGTAAAAATTATAAATTTTAGTCAAAATAAAATATTATTTTTTGATTTCTATAGCTGAAACAGGACAGAATTGAGCGCAACTTCCGCATTTAATACATTTTTTGGGGTTGATTTGTGCTTTTCCGTTTACAATAGATATTGCATCAACTGGACAAATTGACATACAAGCTCCACAAGTTATGCATTTTTTCTCGTCTACCATATATTCTCCTTTTGATTTTTTTTAAAAAATCTATTAATTTCGCAAATTTTTATTGAATTTTTATTAAATTTTTTAAAATTTTTGAAATTAATAAAAATATATCATAAAAATTGTAAAAAGTCAATTAAATAAATAGATTTAATCTCGGTTAAAAATTATTTTATTTGCAATAATAATTAATAAATAATTATTAAATAAATACCAAAATTTATTTGGAAAATAATTAATTTTAATGTATTATTATATAAATGAAATATGATGTTGCGGTAATAGGGGGAGGACCCGCAGGTTTAAGTGCCAGCATATATACAACAAGGGCTGGACTTAAAACAATATGTTTAGAAAAGCTTGTAGTAGGTGGACAGGCTAATTTTTCAGTTAATGTTGAAAATTACCCAGCATTTAAATCTATATCTGGTTTTGAATTGTCTCAGCAAATGTTTAATCAAGCTAAAGAGTGTGGTGTTGATTTTAGATTTGATGAAGTGTTAAAAATTAAAAAGACAAAATCGTTATTTTCAATTGAAACAAAAACAGAAAAATATCAAGCAAAAAAAATAATTATTGCAAGCGGAACCGTTCATCGTAAACTTGGCTTAAATGAAGAAAAGTTTATCGGCAAAGGAATTAGTTATTGTGCTAGTTGTGACGGAAACTTCTTCAAAGGTAAAAATGTTGCTATCGTTGGGGGTGGTGATTCAGCATTTGTTTATGCGGAATATTTATCACGTTTAGCCAAAGCTGTTTATTTAATAAATCGCTCGGAAAAGTTCAGAGCTAATCCATTGAGGGTTGAACAAGTTTCAAAATTAAAAAATGTAAAGATTTTAATCAACACCCAGATAACTAAACTTATAGGAGATGATTTGCTCAAGTGTGTTGAATTAAATTCTGGAAATATTTTAGAGGTTGAAGGCGTTTTTGTGGCCATTGGCCATATTCCTAAATTAGAATATCTTGATTTTGATTTGCAAAGAGATAAAGATGGATACATTCTTGTTGATGAAAATATGAAAACAAGTGTTGCAAATGTTTATGCTTGCGGAGACATTGTTCATAAACATTTTAGGCAAATTATCACAGCTTGTGCTGATGGGGCTATTGCTGGAAATTCATGTGTGGGGGTAGCAAATGAAAAGTAAAAATTTTATAATATCAATATTATTAATGTTCATGAGTATATCGGCTTATGGCGTCTTTTTGTTTAATGAGTCTCCGAATGTATACGCTGCAGAAAATTCTCCTATTGATTGTTATTACCTAATTAAAGAAGATAATGAAATTTATCAATCAAATACGGTGGTTGGAACTATTGAAGGTGGTGGTGACTATGTTGTTGGAAACAACAATGTTGAATTAGTGGCGAAAGCTAAAGCAAATTTTAAGGTTGTTGGTTGGCAAGTTATTTATAACGAACAAGAAGGAAGGACTGAATTTTTTAACACAACAGGGTTAACTAGTGGTTCAAAAAATGTGGTTTTACTTGCTAAAGATATAACAGATGATAATATCGATAATCCTGAAGAAATTTCAGCAACAATTTCATTTGAAAAAACAAGAAACGCAGATGATTTTTATACAACTGGGAAATTTAATATTTCATCAATATTTGAAGATTTAACAATTCTTCCAGTGTTTGATCATATTTATTATAGAGTTTCTATTAATGAATTGGTTGGAATATCAACACATTTAAACACTCTAGCAATAGGTGCAGACACACTTTATTACGATGAAGAAGTTGTTGTTGATGCCAATGTAAAGAAATACACCAAATCATATATTCAAAGTGGTGTTAATAATTACTATTATGGAGATGTTTATTTAGAAAATAGTGAATTTTACACAATTCACAACACCCTAGAAGACGTTTCTCAATCTCAAAAAGTGGATTGTTCGCTTGGTGCGTTTAGAATAGAAGAAATGGTTGATATTAATCTTGATGTTAACCTTGATGATGCCAATGTTAAGAATAGTGTGAACATAGATTTAAGAAATGTTAACGTTGTTGCTAACACAACAAATAGGTTGTATTCTTATGAAAATGGTATGACAACTGATTACTATTCTTTAGTGAAAGATGAATATCTTAGAACAAAAAGTTATCAAATTAATTTTGCTGTTATGGCTAGTGAGGATTATCTAAACACTATTGATTTGTCTTATCATAATTTATATTTAGCAGATATTAATCTTCTTGTTGATGGAAGCCTAAACCCTGATGAAGAAGCAGATATTTTGGGAAAGGTTACAACATCTTCAAATCAATTCTCAAGTAATGTTTCTCTATATAATTTCTACTCAACTGTTAGTGTTGACGATTTAACTTTCCTTGTTAAAGCAGCAGTTGATAACAATTCTAAATCTTTTGGTATTAATGCTTTAGAGAATATAAATGCAGAAACAGAAAACGGTGTATATAATTACTACACACTTAATAATATTGGTGGCCAAGAAAAATCTACTATATATTACACTAACATAGATCAAAATTTAGATATTAATATTGATTTCAATTCTGTGGAATATGCAATTGAATTCGGATTTGCTGAGTCTTTAACAGACTATAACTTAAATTCAGTTCTTGTTGAGATGGCTGTTGAAAAACCTTCTTCATTAATGTTGAAAAGGGGAGCCGAATTCTTGACTGGTGAATCTACTCCTACGGATAGTTTGGGTAAAGTTGGAGATGCATACTTAGACATTTTAACAATTGAGACTTATTTAAAAGATGAAACAGGTTGGGTGAAAAGTGGTAATAGTTTTAGTGTCCCAGGGTATAGACTTGTTGGCTTTGCTTCAACTTTAACATCACAAATTCAAGCAACATATTCTTATCTAGTTGACAGGATTGAACCTGAAGGCACACAGGTTTGGTTGTGTTTAGAGAAGCAAGAATATACAGTTGTTTTATCAAATTATAACAAAGTTACAATTGGTTCAGATTATGCATTGAACTCTATTGTTGTTACAAAAACAAATGCTGTCGGTTCAATTCAAGAAGTTCTTTCAAATGTTGGGGCTGAACCTACTCTTACTGGTAACAGCGTAACATTATCAAAAATAAAAATTAAGTTGGGAGAAAGAATGATGTTTTCTCACGAACTTAATAATGGTTTTAATGTTAAATATAGCTTACTCAGTCCGGCAGAAATGGAAGAACTTATTGATGCAGGCAAAACAGCCGAAGAGTTGGAAGATTATTTTGTTAATAATTTTGAATTAACAGAAGAAGTGATTGCCAATTATGCTTCAGGAACATCGCTAACTATATATGTTTTTGAAGAAAAAATTGAATATTCATTAACATATTATATAAAGAAAGTTGTAAACAATGGAACTCCTTATTTGATGGCTCAAATTGATGTTGGAGATTATTACGACGAAGCATTGAACAACGCTAATTTTACAATTGTTAAATACGATATGAATGATAACATTGTTGTTGGAAATTCTGAAGAAGTTGCAAAAATTGTTGTTAGTGGTTTATATTTGAATGACACTATAACATTAAAAAGTGTTGGCAATCCTTATGATGAAGAGTTTTATGTGTTTAACTGGTTTATTGATGATAAAACAACATTGTCGGCATTCCAAGATGGAGATTATAACAATCACACAGAATCAATAGTTAAAACAAGAGAAATTGAGGTTGTTTATTCAATTCCTATTGCGCAAGTTTTAATTTCAGTTGATGAAGATCTTGCTAAAAATGAATTTTTCACATATTCTGTTTTGGTTGTTGTTGATGGTGAAGAAGTTCAATCAATTGATCCTGTTTTAAACATTTATTCAATAAGTGTTGGAAAAGTTGCATCAATAACAGTTTCTGGGCTTGGTTTTGGTTATGAGTTTGCCGGTTATCAAATTGAAGGTCAACCAAAGGTGAATTTAGCAACGAACAACTTTGATTACACAACAACCACAGGATCAAATGAAATTGTTTTAAAATTCAATAGAACGCTTTTCCAATTCTATTTTGCTCAATATGGAGCAATTGTTGATGGTAATGAATTGAATGGAGAATATGTTTCATTTAATGGATTTGATTATGCGGAATTAACTGTAGATACAACTGAAGTGGCAATAGATAAACCTGTTGGATATTTTGTTTCTAAGGTACAAATAGGTGAAGATAAAGTTGTTGTGAATGTTGAAAATAACAAAGATTATCGTTTATATTCAGATGTTTTGCAATATATGTTTAAACTTGAAAGAGATGAGTTCATTTCACTTGTTACAACATTTGGTGTTGACACTGAAGATCAATCTGGAGCTGGTGATGGAATTTTCGAATTGTATATTGATTTATATTATGATATATATAAATATGATGTTGAAATATTACATAAAGATTCAAATGGATCAGATCACAAAATTGATGTTGAATATTTAATGTTAAGTTTAACATATTCTCATAATGGTGACACAGAAACTGTTTACTATCCTTATGCTAGCAATGAAGTTAGGTTTGAAGAGGTTGTTCCATACGGTGCAATAGTAGAAGTTAATGTTATTGGAAAATTAGAAGCCGGTATGCGTTTCTATGGTTGGGCATATTCTGATATGGCTTCTTCTCCAACATTGGTACAACTTAACAACAAGGCAGAGTATTTAAAAATTGGAACTGTAACAACAAATCAAAGTTTCCTTTACTTGTTTACTTATGATGCCTATGAAATTAGATTAAGTTATGATGCTGGTCAAGGAGCTCCAACAGTTCAAATCAATGATGTTAATTCTAACCCAATAAAGAGTTCAATATATTTATATGACTCATTGAAAATCGAACCTAATGCGATTAGAGCCAAAGGATATAAATTTAAAGCAATTTCATATAATAGTGTTAATTATGTTGAGTATGAATATGATGAAACAACATGGCAAAGCGATTATAGCGAACTATTTGTTTTAGATGGTTATGCTTATGTTAGAAATGATTCCGCAACTTATAATGAGCTTGTAAAATATTATAAAAAAGAAGTAATAAACGAATATTTCACAGAAGACTTACCTTTAATTTTTGATAAATTTATTATTTCAGAATTTGAATCTGTTGATAAAGTTATTTTGTTTACAATTGAGTACGAACTTTTAGATCTTATTCTAAACAACAAGGTTCAAGAAATTGAAGGAACAATCACTGACGAGAGAGTTAAACATCTTATCGACTTTAGCTTAGATGATATTTTAAAATTAACAATTTCTGCAACGGATGGAGATTCAGAACCGCGATTCATAACCGATGATGAGCCAGTGAATTTCTTTGATATTGTTACT
>JBGVFL010000062.1:0-3566 GCA_045120995.1 Candidatus Onthoplasma sp.
ATATATTCACATTCTTCAATTTAATATGTTTTGTTGTTGCTGCCGCTCTTATTTTTGTTGGCGCATATACTGATTTGGCATTTCTAGTGATTGTTATTTTAAACACAACAATTGGAATCGTTCAAGAAATTAAAGCTAAGAAAACAATGGATAAACTTTCTTTAACCAACTCAAACTTTACAAAAGTAATTAGAGAGAGTGAAGAAATTGAAATTTACAAAACTGAAGTTGTTTTAGATGATGTGTTATGTTTAAAGCCTGGTATGCAAATTGCGTGTGATAGCATTATTATTGATGGTAATGTTGAAGTTAACGAAAGTTTATTAACAGGAGAAAGTCAACCTGTTAAAAAAAATAAAGGCGATGAACTTTTGGGTGGTAGTTTCATTTCTAGCGGAACCTGCAAAGCAAAAGTTAATAAAATTGGAAATGATAACTACATCTCTCAATTAAGCGAAAAAGCAAAATCGTTTAAACAATCTAAAAGTGAGTTGTTAACATCGCTTAGAAATCTAATAAAAATTATAACAGTTTTTATGATCCCTGTTGCGATTATAATGCTTTATAACAATTATCATTTTTACCTAAACAATAGCCAAACAATAGAACAATCTATGAAATATTTTGTTGTAACAAAAACGGCAGGTTGCATAATAGCAATGATTCCAGCAGGAATGTTCCTTCTAACATCTGTTGCTTTAGCGGTTAGTGTTATTAGATTGGCAAAAAAGAAAACCCTTGTTCAAGAATTATATTGTATCGAAATGTTAGCAAGAACAAACGTTTTATGTTTAGATAAAACTGGAACTTTAACAAATGGATCTATGAGCGTTCATGAAGTTATTCCTTTAAGCAAAAAAACCAATGAAGAAATTGGTAAAATAGTTGCTTCAATGGTTGCAGCATTCCACGATGCCAACCACACCGCCCTTGCTTTAAAATCATATTTTGGAAAACCTTGTTATCCTTCTGAAAAATCTGTTCCTTTCTCTAGCGAAAGAAAATTTATGGGTTGTAAATTCAAACAAATTGGAGCTTACAAACTCGGAGCATATGAATATGTTATGAACAAACCCACAGCTGAATTAAAAAATAAGGCTGAATCTTATGCTCTTTCTGGATATCGTGTTTTGCTATTAGCTGAATGTGATTCAAATTTCAGCGGTGAAAATTGTAAACCTGTTGCATTTATTTTGCTTGAAGATAACATTAGAAAAGATGCTCCTAAAACAATCGAATGGTTCAAACAAAATGATGTTGATATTAAAATCATATCTGGAGACAACCCAATTACAGTTAGTGAAGTTGCTAGAAGATGTGGTGTTAAAAATTATGAAAAATATATTAGTCTTCAAGGGCTTTCAAATAATGAAGTTATGGAGGCAGCTAACAAATATTCAATTTTCGGTAGAGTTAGCCCTGAACAAAAAGCAATTTTAGTTAAAACTTTAAAATCTCAAGGAAAAACTGTTGCTATGACTGGAGATGGTGTTAACGATATTCTTGCATTGAAAGAAGCAGATTGTTCAATCGCCATTGCAGCAGGAAGTGACGCAGCTAGAAGTGTTAGCCAACTTGTGTTGCTAGATAGCAATTTCAGTTCAATGCCAAGCGTTGTTGCTGAAGGAAGACGTGTTGTTAACAACATTCAAAAATCTTCTTCTCTCTTCTTAATGAAAACCATATTCGCAATATGTATTTCAATATTTGTTTTATGTATGAGGGAAGGTTATCCGTTCTCTCCAAGACACTTAACAATTCTAGAAATATTTGTTATTGGTTTACCATCGTTCTTCTTAGCACTACAACCGAACATAAACCGCATTAAAGGTAGGTTCCTGGCAAACGTCGCAAGAAACACACTACCTGCAGGATTGTGTATGGTTGGTTCTGTAATTGCAATTTACTTATATCAAATGTATTCACATATTGAACCTAATGTTTTAACAACAATGTCTTCAATAGTGGTTATTGCAACAGGATTTATTGCTTTATTCCATATGAGTAAACCTTGGAATTTATTAAAAGCAATTATGTATGTGGCGTGTTTAGGGATTGCCATTTCTCTCGTAACATTTATGCCAAATTTATTTGAATATGTTTCAATTGGTTTCACAGATAAATTAATTTTAATAATTATAATATTCTCAAGTTATGTATGTTATGGAATTCTAACAAAAATCTTTGAATACATAGGAAAAAATTCTAGTGAACAATAATGTTATTTATTTTGTTGTTTTCAATATTAAATTTAAAAATACCCGCGAGGGTATTTTTTTTAATTAAAATAAACTCATACTTACTGATTGGGTAAAAATAATTGAATTCAGGAAAAAACTTTTTGATATCATTTTCCTTATCAAACTTAATTTCTTCACTCAACAATGTATTACAATATTTAAAGTTTTCCGCCTTTAAGCAATCCAAAAAAACAAATGGAATAAACTCTTCTTGTAAGTCAAGTTCTTTCTCATCTAAATATGCGGTATACTCTTCACATTCATTCTCACTTATCCTACAGACCCTACCGTGGTTTAAAAAGTCATATAATCTGCACATAAAAAATCTTTCATTTTTTTCAACATTAACTTCATCGTAATAACTAGAAAACACCACTTCCTTATTTTTAATCACAACAACAAAATTTCTTTCCCCTTTAAAATAAACAATGCAAAAATTGTTAAATGTTTCAAAATGAGAATAAGTTAAGTTTTCCACATTTTGTTCACTTATCAACTCTCCATTTATTGCTATTATTAATCTTGTGGACAAACTTATTTCAATAGTATCTGTTTTGTGTTGAATTCTTGTTGAAAAATGATTATCGAATTTATTTGGAAATATAAAATAATACGAATCAATATTGTAATCAACTCTTAATAAATTTTCACTATGATTTGTTAAATCTAAAACAAAAGGTATGTGTTTATTTTTCCCAAAAACTATTCCACATTTGTTCCCCTTTTCAACAAGCCTATATTTTGCACCTTTGATTAATCTAGTTAAATCGCCATTAAAAATATAGCAATCGAACATTGGAATTAGATATATCATATAAATATGTATGAACAAAACTAAAAAAACTTTCCTTTAAACATCATCATTCAAAAAAAGCTTTTATTCGCACAATACAAATATAAAATAAGGTTAAAATAATAGTATGAATAAATATCCAACAGATTTAAATGAAAACTATAAGATTCACGTAATGCCTCCAACAATCACTGATGAAGATATCAGTGCTCTTTTTAACGGAATTGTAAATGTTGTAAAAAAGAAATTTGAATTAGAAAAAAATGCAGAAACAATTAATCTCAATCTTAATCTAAAAAGAATATTACAAGAAAATAAAGAAAAAACTAATGAAATTAATCGCTTAAAAAATGAAATTATTTATTTAAAATCTCAATTAAAAAATTTACAATAAATTTTTAAAATTAATACTTCCACAAGTCGCCAAAAACACTTTCACCTTAATTTGTCAACTATTTTAAGGTTTTTTTTGAAGTTTTTTTATTTTTTTTAAGATTTTATTTGCATAAAATTTTTAAAATTGTTATATTCAT
>JBGVFL010000063.1:0-28401 GCA_045120995.1 Candidatus Onthoplasma sp.
TGGTAATAATGCGATGTTTCTTGCACGTTTAATTGCAACTGTTAATTCTCTTTGGTGACGAGCACAAGTTCCAGTTTGACGAGAAGAAATGATTTTACCTTTTTCTGTAACATATTTCTTAAGTCTGTTTGCATCTTTATAATCAATAACTTTTAAGTTTTTATCTTCACAGAAAGCACAAACTTTTCTTCTATTTTTGTTGTGTTTGAAGAATTTCTTTCTTTCTGTAACAACTTTAGTTTCAGCTTTAACTTCAGTTGGTTGAACAACTTCTTCTTTAACTTCTGACATATTTTTTTCTCCTTATTTTTTTCTTCGAAATTCGACTTCGTTATAATTTAAAATTTTATATTAAAAAGGCACGTTTATTCATTTGCCTAGAATGGTAAATTGTCATCATCAATAGGTTGAAGATCACTAACAGGAACGCTTCCTCCCATTGCCATTCCGCCTTCAGCTGTTCCGTCATTTTTAGAAGACAAGAATTCAACTTCATCAGCAACGATATCAACTGAGAAACCTTTTGTTCCGTCAGCCTTTTCATAATTTCTTGTTTGAATTGAACCAGAAACAGCAATTTTGTTTCCTTTCTTTAAAAATTTTGCACAGTTGTCTGCTGTTCCTCTCCAAGCTGTAACGTTGAAGAAATCTGTATCTCTTCCACCTTCAGCGTTAGAAAATCTTCTGCTAACAGCAATTGACATTCTGCAAACTGAAATTCCACTTGTTGTTGTTGAAATTTCAGGATCTCTTGTTAAATTACCAATTAAATAAACTTTATTCATAACAACTCCGTTTATATCTTGCCACGCAAGATAATTTTTCTTTAAACCATTAGTTTTCTAACAGTTTTAAATTACTTAGCAACAATGATATATCTCATAATGTTGTTTGTAATTGATAATAATGAACCCAATCTGTTTGGAACATTTGATTCAGCTGTGAAATTAACTAAAACATAAAAACCATCACGTTTTTTATTGATTTCGTAAGCTAATTTTTTGTTTCCAAGTCTTTCAACTGATTCAATTTTGCCATTTTCCTTTTCAATCATACCATTAACTTGAGCGATAAGAGCTTCTTTTTCTTCATCACTTGATTGAGTTGGGATAATGTAAACCAATTCGTAACTATTCATTTTTAACCTCCTTGTGGACTTATGACCTAAAATTAGGTAAGGAACATAGCGAATTATCTCGACTTTTTACGCTATGTTTAGTTAAAAAACTTTTAACTGTGCGCATTATATCACAAATAGAAAAAAAAATCAAGTGTTAATTTAAAATATTATATGTAATTTATATTTAATGGTTATAAAGAAAAAAGAGCAGACTTGCTCTTTTATAGATTTGTTATCACTTCTGCTTCTTTGATTCCGTGAACATATTTATTATTCAACTCTTTGAATGTTTTCCTGTTTTGTTCACTTTTTAATTTCTTACCTATTGACTTAAGTTCTTTAACCTTTTTTATAAAATGGCTTTCTTCTAAATCGCAGAATTCAGCTAAGTTAATAAGTTCGCTATATATTAAGACTATTTTTTGCATTTCATCAATAAAGAATTCATAATATTTTTCCAAACCCTTAAGTTCCCATTGATTTCCATCTTCCATATTTTGAATTTTTTTTAAAATTCTTTTTGCCACTCTAATCCAGGTTTGCCAGCCTTCTTTTGCGCTCTTCATATCATCAATATTCATTTCAACATAATCCATTTCGCAATCAAAGTTTTTCATAAATTCACCTCATTGTTATTATATATACCAATTAGAATTTTGTCAATATTGATGTTATTCAATGTTCTCCGCCAAGAAAATAGTTTTAAACTTTTTATTTTTCTTATAAAGTTCTTCAAATGTTCCAGAGTCTACAATCTCTCCTTTTTCTAAAAAGAAAATTTTGTCAACATTTTTAATTGTAGACAGCCTGTGAGCAACAATAACAACAGTGCTTTTCCCTTTAATATTATCAATGCTCTTCTTGATTTGATTTTGAGAAATGTTATCCAAACTACTCGTGCTTTCATCAAAAATAATAATAGGCGATTTTCTAAGCATTGCTCTTGCAATAGCAAGACGTTGTTTTTGTCCACCGCTTAGTTTTATTCCACTTTCTCCAACCCGAGTGTTAATTCCTTCTGGCAATTCAGCAATAAAATCTTCCAAAGCGCTTTCTTTTATTGCTTTATTAATATCTTCATCTGTTGCATCTGGTTTCGCTAAAATCAAATTCTCTTTAATAGTCATATCAAATATATAAGGGAACTGATTCACTAATGATATCGTGCTTCTAAGGGTTTCCTTACTTAATGTGTTGATGTTTACTCCGTCAATTAAAACTCCACCTTTGTCTGTTTCATTAATTTTTGAAATAAGATTTAAAATTGTTGATTTACCACTTCCCGAAACCCCCACAAATGAAACTGTTGTATTAGGTTCAATTGTGAAATTAATTTTGTTTAAAACTTTCTTTTTGCCAACTTCAATTCTTTTAGGAATGTAAATTTTTAACTTATGCTTTTTAACGTATTTCTTTTCTTTTTCAATAAGTTTTTTGTCTCTTTCAGCAAATTCAGGATAAGAAAATTCAACATTCTTAAATTCAATTTTGCCTTTCTCTTCTTTTAAAACACGATTACCAAACTTTTCTGTTTTATACTCTATGTCTGTATATAATTCATTAATTCTTTCTATTGCTAAACTAATGTCTGTGAAACAATTTGAAACATTTCCAAAAACTCTTGTTAAATAAAAGAATGAATGTCTATTCGAATAGATAATCATAAATGAAGCTAGGGTCATTAATCCTTTATTCATAAAAACGATTGAAATAATAAGAACAATTGATTGAAGAATTGTAATGAGCGAATTTGTACCCGTCCAAAGCGACCAATCCCATCTTTCAAAAGTTAAATATTTCTTTTTATAATCATTATAACCCTCTTCGGTTTTGTTCTTTAATGTTTGTTCTAGATTTAAAGACTTAACATCTCGCTCACTTCTAATGATTTCGTTTAATAAACTATCAACTTTTTCACTAGAAACTTTCATTTCTTTTCTGTTTTTCTTTCTTTTTCCTCTTCTGAATTTTTCAATAAGTGAAGAGATAACAATTCCAACAACGGCAACCAAACCAACCCAAATGTTTATTGTGCAAATATAAACAAACATAACTAGATTTGACAAAACATCTGTTGCTTGACCGATTATTGTTCCAATATTTTCAAAAATTGCTCTTGGGTCAGATGAAATTCTTTGCATAAAGCTAGCAGTGTTATGCTGAGAATATGATTGTGATGAAATTTTAAATGCTTGTTCAGCAACATCAACACTCATTTTATTAGTAATTGCAACATAAAGTTTACAATAATTTAATCCGTTTACTAAATATAGAACTCTTTGAAAAATCAAACAAACAGATATGGTTAAAATTAGTTTTATTGCCGGTATGTAAGAAGCTTGAGTTAACATTTCAATTAATTTCGCAAAACTAATCGTTGTTAAAATATCTATTCCGCCGGTAATTAAATAAATAAACACATAAAAAAATAGTCCAGCTTTATGTGCAGCAAAATATTTCCCAAATTTAAAACATTTCGTATCTTTTGTTTCTGTCATAATACCCCCTACTTTCCTATTTAAAATTATAATTTATTACAAATAACTGTGTCAATAGTTATTTAAAAATAAAGTTAACTTTATTTTGCAATTTTGTCTTTACTTTCGCATATATTTATGCTATAATGAAATTGAAAATAATCAACAGAGAGAAAAACTCTCTTTTTTTATTTACTTTTGTTTAATTTTGTGCTATAAATAATAACAAATTAAGGAGTTTTATTATGAGTGAGTTTATTCGTCCAAGACCCAATTTCCCTAAAAAAGCAGTTATAACTTCTGGAATGCCATATGGAAATAAGTTACTTCACTATGGTCACGTTGGAATGACACTTAGAGCAGATGTTTTTGCTCGTTTTATGCGTGATAGAATTGGAAGTGATAACGTTATTTTCGTTTCCGGAACAGACTGCTATGGTTCTCCAGCTTTGGAGAGCTTTAGAAAACTCCAAGAATCAACTGGATATAGCGGAACATTAAGTGATTATGTTGAAAGCAACCACGTGAAGCAAGCAGAAATATTTAAAAAATATGAAATCGGTTTTAATGGATACTATGCTTCAGCTTTAGGAAGAGCAAAAGAAATTCATGAAGAGGTTTGTGCTGATTTTTTAAACAAATTAGTTAAAAATAATATGGTAACAAAACATTCTTCTTTACAATTCTTTGATAGAAAATTCAACACTCTATTAAATGGTCGTCAGGTTGTTGGAAAATGCCCTATAGATGGTTGTTTGAGTGAGCATGGTTATGCTGATGAATGCAGTTTAGGGCATCAATATCTTCCTCAAGATTTGATTGATCCTGTTAGTGCATTAAGTGGAGAAACCCCAGAACTTGTTAAGATTGAAAATTTATATTTTGACTTAGATAAATGTATACCTGTTTTAACTGATTGGATTGCTTCAATTGAAAGAGAAAAAGACACGCCATCTTTTATGGTTAAAGAAATTAAAGAATTCTTCAAATTACCAGAAATCTATATTAAACGTTCATACGCTGAAGAGTTAAATGCTTTAAGCAGTGTTCTTCCTCCGTATAAAGATATAAGTGTTAGTGAAAAAGCGCCAAGCATAACAATTCAATTTGAAACATTACCTCTTCGTGAAAAAGCTTGCGAAATATTATCTCAAAATGGAATTAGATATAGAACAGGAAAAACCCTAACTCCATTTAGATTGTCTGGCGACATATCTTGGGGAGTTCCTTGTCCTGAAGTTGACGGACTTAAAAATCAAACTTTCTATGTTTGGCCAGAAAGCTTATTTGCTCCGATTTCATTTAGTAAAACATACCTTGAAAGCATAGGCAAAGATGAAAATGAATGGAAAAAATACTGGTGTTCTAAAGATGGTAAAGTTTACCAATTCCTAGGCGAAGACAACCTATATTTCTATGGTCCAGCTCAACAAGCAATGTTTATTCATTATAATGGTGAAAAATCAAACATAAATGCAGACAATGGCGAATTACAAATTACAAAAATTAATCCAATTAAATCAATTTTATATTTAAATCAAAAAGCAAGTTCATCTGGAAGTTTAAAACCACCAATGGCTGAAGAATTTTTGAATTACTACACTCCTGAACAATTTAGAATGCACTTCTTAGCTATGAACTTAACAAATAACAATGTTAGTTTAATGCCAAAGGCATTTAATCCTGATGCTAAAGACGAATTAGACCCAATGGTTAGAGAAGGAAACTTATTGACTAATGTTTACAATAGAATTTTAAGAACCATTTTCTATTCAACGCAGAACCACTTTAACGGTGTTATTCCTAAAGCTGAAATTAGTGATGATGTTATGAAGATGTGTGAAAAAGCAATTCTTGATGTTGAAATGTTTATGCACGATAAAAAATTCCATCAAGTTTATAATACTTTAGATGTATTCATTAGAAACATTAACAAGTTCTGGGTTAAAGATGTAAACGGAGCAGATGAAGAAAAACTCAAATCATTAACTGTAAACACTCTTCAAATGTTATTCGTAGCAAACACCTTGCTTCACCCAATTGCTCCTAGTGGAACTGAAAATGTGGCTGATTATATTGGTCTTGATAAATGTAAATGTTTTAACTGGGAAAATATTTTTGGTTCATTCTATAACGTTTTATTAAAAGATAGAGGTTTAACGTTAACAACTCTTAAAGAAAAAGAAGATTTCTTTGCTCGCCACCCTTGGCAATTAGAAGAAATGCTTAAACAAGAAAATAACTAACTAAAAAATGAGTGTTCGTAACACTCATTTTTATTTTATGTCAAAATATCTCAACCAAATTATTTTTATTTTAAATGTTTTTGTGATATAATATCTCCATATGAACAAATCAGCCACAAGAATAATTAAAAACATATTGAGTTCAATTTTAGTTGTTCTAATTTTTTTGTTCGCTTTCATAACTTTAATAAATGTTTCATATACTGCAATTTATTCAAAAACTCAAGTAAGAGGATTTTCAATGCAACCAACTTTAAATATAAATATGAAAGACTCTAACGCCAAAGGTGACACAATTTATATTAATATTTATAGTTCATTCACAAATGATGATATTGTTGTTGCAAAAGTAAATTGGTATGAACACTATATTATTAAACGCATTGTTGGAACTCCAAATGATAAGGTTCAAATAAAAGATGAGGGAACCCATTTCGGCGTATACGTAAACGATAATCTTTTATATACAAAAGTAAAAACTGGTTCAGCCTTAACATATCCAAGAACTGGAAGTGTTGGCTACTATGCAGACTATCTTGATTTTTTAGAAAATGATGAATTTAAATCTTGGGTCAAAGAAGAAAATGGAAAAAAATATATCCAGCTTGGAGAAAATGATTATTTCCTTATGGGTGACAATTGGGGGCAAACTACAGACAGCATAAGTCACGGACCTGTAAAAACCACAGAAATAATTGGTAAAGTTGATTTAATTCTAGATGTTAAAGAAGATAAACCATATATGGCAACTTGGTTTTTTATTAAAAAATTATTTTCAATAAATTAAAAAATAATTAAAATTAAGCATTTTTTGCTTAATTTTTTTAATTTTTAATGAATATTTTATATTTTTTGAATATTTTTTTATTGTTAATAAAAAATAAAATAAAAGGAGAACATATGAAATTAAAAAACTTTTCTAAAATTTTAATTTTTCAATTAATTTTATTTTTATTAATAAGTTTAGTGTTATCAACAAAAGGAAATATTATTTTAAAGGCAAGTTTTAATTCGGATATAAATCATAAATCAAGTGTTTTAATTGAATATAATAGTGGTAAAATTTTAGTTGATAACAATTCTAATTTAAAACTACCAATTGCAAGCGTTACAAAATTAATGACCATATTGTTAACTTTGGAAGAAATCGATTCAGGTAAATTAAATTTAACCGATAAAATTTTAGTGAGCGATAACGCAAGTGGAATGGGCGGAAGTCAAATTTTCTTAGATGCAAATAGCGAATACGATGTGGAACAACTCTTAAAATCAGTGATTATTTCAAGTGCCAACGATAGTTCAGTAGCCCTTGCAGAACACCTAGCTGGCAGTGAACAAAATTTTGTTAAACTTATGAATGAAAAAGCTTATGATTTAGGTTTAATCAACACCCATTATTCAAACTGCACAGGACTACCAACAAATGATGGCTATTCTTCAGCCTATGATCAAGCGATCATCTTAAAACAAGTGCTTTCTCACGATTTGTATCACAACTATTCTTCTATTTGGCTTGAAGATTTCGTTCACCCTAGTGGTAGAATTACACAAATGACAAACACAAATAAATTATCAAGATATTATGATGGTTGTATTGGTGGAAAAACAGGTTCAACAAACCAAGCAAAATATTGTTTAGCTGTTGGAGCAGAAAAAAACAATGCAAAATATATTGCTGTGGTTTTGGGTTCTGAAAATAGCAAAGAAAGATTTAAACTAGCAAGCGATTTATTGAATTATGGATTTGCAAATTTCGAAAGCAAAACACTATTGTCAAATCAAGATTTGGTTGATAAAACAATTAAGGTTCGAGGCAATGAAACAAATATTAATTTAAAATGCGAAAAAGAATATTCTATCATCACAGAAAAAAATAAAACAATAAATTACTCTTTAAACTTTAACCTTCCAACACAACTAAAAAGCATTAAAGAAAATCAGGTTGTTGGAACAGTAGACATTGTTATTGATGGCGTTATTGTTGAAACAATAAATATTTTATCTTGCAACACTTTTTCTGAAACATCAATTTGGGAAAATTTTAAAGAAATAATAAATTCTTAAAATAATAAAAAATACGGATTTTTATCCGTATTTTTGCTATTTTATAGTATTTTTAATGAATTTTTTAATATTTTTTAATAAAATTCATTATTTAATTAAAAGTTAATAACAGCCTTAATTCTTCTAACTCCAGCAGAAACCGCTTCTTGTTTTGCTATTTTAAAGTTAACAAGTTCGCTAGTATTGTTAGCGTGTGGTCCACCACAAATTTGGAAATCAACATCGCCAATTTTATAAACAGAAACAATTTCATCTTCTTCGGCTTTATGAATTCCATATCCGCCTTTATTTTTTGCCTCAGCAAAAGTCATTTCTAATCTTTCAACTGGAATAGAATTTTTAATTGCATTATTAACAAATTCTTCTAAGTCTTTAACTTCTTCATCTGTTAATTTTCTATCAAAATTGAAGTCGAAACGAAGTCTTTCACTTGTTATATTGCTACCTTTTTGTTCAACTTGTGGCCCAAACATTTTTCTAAGTCCTGCAAGCAAGATGTGGTTTGCTGTGTGAAGGCGAGTTGTCCAAACACTGTCATCAGCAAGCCCACCTTTAAATGTTCCAGCACTAGCAGTTCTAGCAAGCTCTTGATGTTGGCGGAAAGCCTCATCAAAACCTACTTTGTCAACTTCATAACCTCTTTCGTTTGCCATTTCAATTGTCATTTCAATTGGGAAACCAAAAGTATCAAAAAGTCTAAATGCAGATTTTCCATTGATTACTTTTTCTTCAACATAATTTGGATTTGATTGCTTCATAAATTGATTTTTTCTTTCCAAACCATTTATAACTTTTTCAAATTCCTTATTACCTAAAGACAATGCTTTGTTAAACTTTTCTATTTCTCTATTTAATTCTGTTAAAATGAATTCTTCTTTCTCTAAAAGATAAGGGTAAGTCTCATTGTAGATGTTTTCAATAAACATTTTTGCAATGTTACCAATTTCATTTAAAGGTAAATTAATTTCGTTTGCATATCTAACAGCTCTACGAATTAATCTTCTTAAAATATAACCAGCTCCAACATTGCTTGGTAATATTCCATTTTTATCTCCGATTAACATAACACTTGTTCTTGTATGGTCTGCAACAATTCTCATCGCACGAGTTATTTTTTCATCAACACCGTATTCAATATTAATAACATTTTCTAAATGATTAATAACATCAATAAATAAATCTGTTTTATAAACATCTCCCGTGTTGTTTAAGAAAACTAGCAATCTTTCTAATCCCCAACCTGTGTCAACATTCTTTTGTTTTAAAGGAATATATTCATTATCCCCAATTCTTTCGTATTGCATAAATACGTCATTTCCAACTTCAACAAATCTTCCACAATCACAAGCGGGGCTACAATCTTTTGAACACGCTGGTTTATCTGTTATATAAAACATTTCACTATCTGGCCCACAAGGTCCACGTTCTAATTCCCACCAATTTTCTTTTTTAGATAGGAAGAAAATATTCTCTTTTTTAATTCCACTTTCTTCTCTATATCTTGCAGTTTCCTCATCTTTTGGAACATCTTCATTTCCTTCAAAACATGTTACAGCAATGCGTTCTGGGTTAAACTTTAAAACTTGAGTTAAAAGTTCGTAGCTCCATTGAGTTCGTTCTTTTTTAAAATAATCTCCCAAGCTCCAACTTCCCAACATTTCAAAGAATGTGCAATGTGAGCTATCACCAACTTCTTCAATATCAACAGTTCTAACACAGCCTTGAACATTGCAAAGTCTTGTTCCCATTGGGTGTTTTTTACCTAATAAATAGGGCATTAATGGTTGCATTCCTGCAACATTAAACATAACACCTGTTGTTCCGTCTCCTATTAAAGAAACCGCTCCACAGTCAACGTGTCCTCTTTTTTTATAAAAATCAAGCCAAGCTTTTCTTAGTTCTTTACTTGTAAATTTAAATTTCATAATTTTTCCTTTTATAATGCACTTTCTATTTTACACTCTAGCCCTAAATTAGTCAAGATATCTTTATGAATTTCATCTATAGTTTTTATATCACCATTCTTTGTGCAATCAATAACAATCCAGTTGAATTTCTTAGCAACATAGTTTGCTTTTTCATAGGCATTAATTAAATGATTATCATCTTTTTCAAGAATATCTTTTTGTTCTCCATTTTTAAGTTCTGCTCTAGCCCTTGCAAGTTTCATACTAATCTCAACTGGAACATTCAAAAATAAGGTCTTATCGGGTTTTGGTAGAGCCAATTTCCCAAATTCAAAATCAGCAATCCAATTTAAGAATTCATCTAATTCCTTTTTATCTTGTATTCTGGTTGATTGATGAATCATATTGCTTGGAACATATCTATCAAATAACACAAAATCATAATCTTCAACATTAATTTTAGACATTGTTGCAAATCTATCAACAGCATAAAAAGCGCTGGCTTGATAACCATTTATATCGTTTGTGTTTTCACCAAACTCACCTCGCAAATACATTTTAACAAGTGTGCTAGATTCACTTTCATAGTTTGGAAAACTAATCTTTTTTACCTTATAACCTTGTTTTACTAAATAATTATAAAGCAAGTCAGTTTGAGTTTTCTTTCCACAGCCATCAGTTCCTTCAATATCAATAATCATAAATCCTCCGTTATTTTATTTTATCATAAATCAAATTTTATTCAAAACAATTAAGAGACGCATTAATTAATATTGACTAAGATTATTGACAAATCAAATTTTA
The DNA here is from genome assembly GCA_045120995.1 of Candidatus Onthoplasma sp. GTDB lineage: Bacteria > Bacillota > Clostridia > Christensenellales > UBA1242 > Onthoplasma. The sequence goes on from JBGVFL010000063.1 coordinate 10,619, forward strand.
AATATTAATATATTAGTATGAAGAAAGTTGGAAAGTATATAATTATAACATTATTACTATTATTAGGATTGTGTTGTGTTGGGGGACTATACTTATTTTTCGTGCCAAATTCAAGTCTTTTTAATATAACTTATATTAACTTGCATTCTCTGCAGAAAACAGCAAAGTTTTCAACTCATAATATCAGCAGTATTGAAGTTAATTCAAGATCTTACGACGTAGTAGTTCTTCCTCACTCTGAAGATGAAATTTATTTAGAAGTTAAATCAAGTTCGTTTGGGTTTGTATTAAAACAAAATAAACATACTAAAATTACTTATAAAATTAAAAACAATGTTTTAATATTTGATGTTACAGAACCTCATGGATTTGCAATCAAAAACGATTCAGAAGTAAGACTTTATTTACCAAAAAAGCAAGCTTTTAACCTAAAACTTTCTAATAAAGATGCACAAACTGAAATAACAAATAAAGATATTTACTTAAACGATTTTACGTATTCAACTAATAGTGGTGACCTATTATTAAAAAAATTATCTATTAACGGGAAACTAAATCTAAATCTTAATAAAAGCAAATGTGAGCTAGATTCTTCAGTTGTAACGAAATCAAATGAAGCTGAAACTTCTAATAATGTTGACTTAAGTTTAACCACTGGAAAATTTTATGCTAAAAATTCAATTCTAAGAAATATAATAATAAAGAATAACAACAGAGGAACAATAATTTTAGGCGAATGCGCCGATATTGATGAATTCAAACCTTCAGCCGGAGGTCAGATTGTTGCAAAAAAAGTTATGCATATTAATGTTGATGCGAGCGACACAATCATTAACATCAATGAAAAAGCCCAACACGCAAATATTAATCTCACCGGATCTGGTAAAGTTTATATTGCAGAGCTAGAAGGTGATTCAAGAATTACAACAAATTCAGGGAACATAACAGTTAATAAATGTAAATCAAATTTAACTGCCTACACAGATGAAGGTAATATAACCATCAAAAAAGCTTATAAAACAATTGCAACCAAAACACAATATGGAAACATTGATGTATCATTCAGCGAAGATGCGGAACATTATTCAAAAACAGCTGAGTATCCTTCAAGAGTTTTACATGCAATTCTTCATAATGGAAAGCTAACAGCTAAAGGTGTTGAACATATAGGATTTAACAACTCCATAGTAAGCAAGGATTCTGAAGCCTCTAGTGGAATTGTTGTTACAGGAAACGGTAGAGTTCATTTAGAAATGAGTGATGTTTGCGGTGATAATAATATTGTTGGAAAAAATGGAAGCGTATACGTTGTTGTAAATCATTTGTCGGTTTATAAATTAACAACAAATCCAACAACTCCAACAAAAGGAAATGTTAGAGTTAACCTAATGCAAGTTTCAAATTATTTTGGATATAGAACTAAGAGTGAAGTTATAACTTATGTAAATAGCACATCATCAAGCTACAATAATAACACTTTAACAGTTTCAACCGAAAAAGGTGATTTAACATTGCTAGACACAAAATTATGCTAAAAGGAAGAACTTAATCTTCCTTTTTTTAAATTGAAGTATTTCCTAGATATAAAAGAACACCCCTTGTTATAGCCTCAACAAGTTGTTTTTTATAGGCAGAAGAATTTAATAATCTTTCCTCTTCTGCATTTGAAATAAAACCACATTCAATTAAAACAGATGTATAATAGCTACAGTTTAGCATATAGTAATCTCCTACTTTTCCACTCAAACTTCTTGCGCCACAGTAAGTTGCAATAGATTTTTGTATAATGTCAGCACATTGATTTCCAGATTTATCGCCTTTTCTATAATAGGTCATAGCTCCTTTTGCCGATTCGCTTTTAAAACTATTCATATGAATACTAATAACCAAATTAGGATTTGCTTTCTTTATAATTTTGTAGCGAGCATTCATATCACTCGTTTTTTTATTTTTTGCAAATTCAGAATATAAACCATCGTCTGATTTTCTTGTCAATATAACTTTATATCCTTGTTTAACCAAACTCTCTTTTAATAAAAGTACATATTCCAAATTAATCTCTTTCTCAATCGTTCCATTAACACCTATGCTTCCACCATCTCTTCCACCATGGCCAGCATCAAGAACAATAACATATCCGTTAAAGCGTGAAACGCTTAAATCAACCACCTTCGCATAACAAAAACTTAAAACAAACATTATCAAAAACAAGCATACAATAGCCTTATGTTTTTTCATATATTTAAACATAATCTATTCTATTTTAAAATGAAAACTTAAATACCTAAACAAGCTCTGTTATTCAATAGAATTATGTCTTTTTTTGAGTTATACACACGAAAAATGTACTTTTCCACAGGATTTCCACAAGTTATCCACAGAGTTATCCACAGGCTGTGGATAACTTTTAGGGCAACGAGAATGTATTTTTATTAAATTCGTGCATTTTTTATATTATATTTTTATCAAATATGATATAATAATAATTATGAATACTTATGATAACTTAGTGAAAATTAAAAACTCAAAATCCGTTTGTTTGATTTCTCATATAGAACCAGACCCAGATGCAATTTCAAGTATGGTTGTTTTGAGAGACTTTTTAATGCAATATTTTGAAATAAAACAAGTAGACATATTTGCTGAATACTCAAACCTCTCTGATGGGTTGTTGGAAATTTTAGATGGGTTAGAAATTAATCCCGATAACAAAGATTACGATACAGCAATTATGCTTGATGCGCCAAATATAGATAGGTTAGGTTCTTTCAAAAACCTTTTTGAATCTGCAAATAATAAAATTGTAATTGACCACCACGCAACAAACAATTTTGCTGGAGACATTAACATCGTTGAGATTTGCAGTTCAACCTGTGAGATAATTTATTCCATTTTAAAAGAGTTCAACTTTAATATCACAAAAGAAAATCAAGGCAAATTATATGCTGGAATAATAACAGATACAAATAATTTTACTGTTGGTGAGATAACCTCAAAAACATTCTCAATCGCAAGTGAGTTTACACAAACTATAAATAGAGATGAAATTTATAAAGCATTTCTAGCAAGTAACACCTTAAAAAATATGCAACTTTTATCTTTGGCAATTGAAAACATTAGCTCTTACGACCATAATCAAATTATAATAACTTACATATCAAACGAACATGCAAAAAAATACAATACTTCACACGACGACTTTTGCGGCCTTGTAAATAAAATTGCCACAATTAACAGTTCAAAATTAGTATGTCTAATTGAACCACAGGAAGATTGCTTTTATGTTAGTATGCGAGCTAAAAATGGTTACGACGTTTCAAATATTGCAAAATCGATGGGAGGCGGAGGTCACGTAGGTGCGGCAGCATTTACATCAACTTTAACATTGAATGAAATTCAAGATTTAATTTTAATAAAATTTAGAGAAGAACTAAGAAAAAACACATTCAAAAAGTCAAAAATTTTCTAACAAGCGCAAACAAATAATCAAGGCGCCAAACACAAAAGCGCCACACAATAAATTATGCACCAAAAAAAACAGACGTTTAGTCTGTTTTTTTCTATTTTTATCTTAAAACAATATCATAAATTCTATCTAAATCATCTTGTGAATAATAGTCAATATAGATTCTACCTTTCCTATCATTACCAATAACAGAAACTTTCGTTCCTAATTTTCTTTGCATTTCAGATATAAAATCTTGAAGTTCATCGCTAGGAAGTTTTGGTGATTTCTTTTTCTTTTTATTTCCCAATATAGCTTCTACTTCTTTTTCAAGATCTCTTACAGTTAATTTATCTTTCGCAACTTTTTTAGCTAGGATAATTTGTGTTGTGTAATCTTCTATTGAGGCTAAGATTTTTGCATGACCAAATGAAACCTTTCCTTTTTCAACCAAATCAATAACTTCAGGATATAAAGATAAAATTCTTAAAGAGTTCGCGATTGCAGAGCGCGACTTACCTAAGCGCTCAGCCACCTTTTCTTGCGTTAACCCATATTCTTCCATCAATTGCTTTATTCCTTTCGCAACTTCAACAGGGTTTAGGTCTTCTCTTTGTAGGTTTTCAATAATGGCAATTTCTGCTATTTGTTTATTGCTATATGTCTTTACAATTGCATCAATTTCCCTTAATCCACAAATTTTGCAAGCTCTAAATCTTCTTTCACCGGCTATTACCATATATCCATCTGGCATTTCATTTACAATAATTGGTTGTATTAAACCGTGAATTCTAATGCTTTCAGCCAATTCATTTAAACTATCCTTATCAAAATTCTTTCTTGGTTGATTTGGGTTTGTATAGATCTTGTTTAATTCAATTTTTTGAACATCACCCTGTCTCATATCATAAGCAGTAATAGATTTTTCTTTTTTTTCTGTTTTAACTTCTTCATCATAAACTTTTAATAAGCTGTCTAGACCTCTTCCTAGTCCCATTTTCATATATTTCCTCCAAAAATTGTTCCACGTGGAACATTTACTATTATAATTATAAATTATTTCACCTATGCAAGTCAACTATTTATTATTAGTTTTTTTAAAACTGTCGGAATTTCACAATAAAATGTTCCACGTGGAACATTTTGTAAACAAAGCTGAAAATTATTGATTTTTTTAAAATAATAATAGTTGGTTATAAATTAAAACAGAACTTTTAAATACAACAACAAATATATAGGCATATTAGTTTGTTTTAATGGTATTGTAATATTGTTGAAAATAAAACAAAACAATATTGTTTCTCCAAAGATTGAATAATAAATATTAATATCTAAAACTTATTATTTGAAGATAAAAATAAAAAAATGTTCCACGTGGAACATTTTTAAACAATTTATTGTTTTCTTAGGAATTCTTCTGCCAAGTTTTTATAAGCAACAGCTCCTTTACTTTTATTATCATATAAAACAATAGGTTTTCCGTGACTAGGACTTTCAGCCAAACGGATATTCCTTGGAATATATGTTTCATAGACCTTTGCTCCGAAATACTTTTTGATTTCTTCACTAACCTGAGAAACAAGATTGCTTCTGTTGTCTTTCATTGTTAACAACACGCCCTCTATCTCAATATTTGGATTTAGTTGCATTTTAACTAGGCGCACAGTATTCATTAATTGACTTAATCCTACAAGCGCAAAATATTCGCATTGAATTGGAATAATTATTGAATCCGTTGCTGTTAAAACATTAACTGTTAATAATCCAAGTGAAGGCGGACAATCTATAAATATATAATCATATTCGTTCTTGACTGTTGCCAACGCTTCTTTTAAAACTTTTTCTCTATTATCAATATAAACTAAATCAACTTCAGCTTCAGACAAATCAACTGTTGATGGAATAACATCAAGCCCTTTCATTACAGATGGATAAATAGCGTCACGAACAGGAGCTTCTCCCAAAAGAACCTCATATATAGACTTTTGTTCCTTATTTATTTCAACGCCAACGCTTGAACAGGCATTCCCTTGAGGGTCAATATCAATCAAAAGAACCCTTTTACCAGCAGAAACAAGATACGCTGCTAAATTTACGCAACTAGTTGTTTTTCCTACGCCGCCTTTTTGATTAGTTACTGCTACAATTTTTCCCATATAATCTCCCACAATCATTTTAATATTTTTTTAAAATTTTTGCAATTAAATTTTGTTTAAAATATTATAATTTTCACTAAAAACACATTAAAAAGTGCTATTTTTATTGATTTTTGCAAAAAATTAGTTAAAAATTTGACTTAAATCATATATTGTTTTAATCTAATTGTATAGGAGAGATATTTTGACTGAATTTTTACACAACATTTTTGCAACAGTTTTCAACGATAATATTATTCTTGCAACAATATTAATTGCAATGATACCAATTATAGAAATTAGGGGAGCAATACCATTCGCTGTTAACACGGACATTTGGGGGCTTGCAGTTGCTATGAATAGATGGGAGGCTTTTGGCTGGAGTTTATTGGGAAGTTCCATAATAGTCCCAATAATAGCCTTAGTTTTTCTACCATTAATTAATTGGCTTAAAAAAACAAAATTATTTTCAAAACTTGCAGTGGGATTTGAAAACAGAATAAAAAGCAAAACAACAAACATATCCAACACCGATGAAAAGAGCGGGCTTTTTAGCAAATCGTACTGGAAAAAAATGTTAGCAGTTTTCATTTTTGTAGCAATTCCTTTACCTTTAACTGGGGTTTGGACAGGAACTTGTGTTGCAGTATTTATTGGGTTGGATTATATTTCATCGTGTTTAAGTGTAATAACAGGGAATATTGTTGCGGGTCTTTTAATAACGTTAATTTTAGAGTTTTTCCCGTGGCTTAACAACTACTTAATATACATATTTTTACTTTTAGTCTGCATAATTTTAGCAATAGAATTGATTAAATTTTTAAAGAATAAACATATGCGCTCAAAGAATGGACAGTAAGTTTTATACTGCGCCATTCTTTTTTTCTCTTAATAATCTTATTTGTAAAAATATTAAATTATTTTTATGTAAAGTCTTGCATTAAACAAATCTTTATGTTATAATGAATTGCGTAAAAATATTATATGCGTTCTTAGCTCAGCTGGATAGAGCGTTGGTCTACGGAACCAAAGGCCAGGGGTTCGAATCCCTTAGGACGCACCAAACAACTCAAATGGGTTGTTTTTTTGTTTCAAAATTTAAAAACGGTATTTACAATTATTAATAAGTGTGTTATTATATCGATAGGAGAAATTTTATGTTACCATTAACAGTTTTAAAACATAAGAGAGCAAAATATAGAGTTATGAAAACTAAAGACTTAGAAGATTTGTTAGCTCACGAAAAACGCTCGTTGAAACTTCAAAAACAAAGTGTAGGTTTAACCTCAACAGAACAAAAAATTATAATGATTGAGGAAGAGTTGAAAAATAGGGAAATTAACAATAATTCAACACCCTTAAACATTGACTTTTAGATTATGTTGTGATACAATTTCGACAAATAAAACAAATTAAGGTGGTGGTTATATGTCATTGTTAGAAGAACTTGAACAAATTGAAGAATTAAAAGAAGCTGAACCTATAGCAGAATCAGAATCTAAATGCTTTAAAGTGGGTAGAAGTGAGGGAGCTCCCTATTTATTCCACGATTTTGAGGAATATTGTGACTTGATGGGGCATGGAGTTGTTTTCTATTCCACTGGTGTTTTAATGTATATGAAAGATAAGAATAAAGACTTTGAAACTAGTCGTTCATACGTTTTCCACAATAACGAAAAAATGGAAGTTTTAAAGGCTCATAATAGACGAAGTCAATTCAACCCTGAAACAAGAACAAGCAAATATTTGCCACCAATTAAAGATATTGAAGTAAAAGTTTTTGAAGACTATGTTTACTCAAGAGAAACAATGTTTGAAACCAACGAAATTAAAGAAACTTTGATAGAAATAGCCACTGGTAAAGAAGTTGGAATTGATGATGTTAAAGAAGCTTTGAGAAATAAAGGATTTGAAGATTTCACAATTAAAGACCAATTGAGTTTTGATATATAAAAGCATCTAAAGATGCTTTTTTATTTTTTTATTTTAAATATATCTTGCAAGTAAGTTTATGCTGTGATATAATAGAATGTATGAAAACTATTGTGTCTTTAGCAACTCCACCTGGAAATAGTGGTGTTGCTGTTATTAGAATTAGTGGTGAACAATCTAAAGATATTTTGCAAAAACTAATTAAACAAGATATTGATTTTGAACCAAGAAAAATGTATTTGAAAAATGTTTATTTTGGTGAATTAGTTGATAGATGTCTTGTTGTGTTTTTTCGCGCTCCTTTTAGTTACACAGGCGAAGATGTTGCAGAAATTCAATCACACGGAGGCTACTATTTAGCACAACAAATCATTAATGAATGTATAAATTTAGGTTGCTCTTTAGCTGAAGCAGGTGAGTTTAGTAAACGCGCTTTTATCAACGGCAAAATGAGCATTGACCAAGCTGAAGGAATAATGGATTTAATAAACGCTGAAAGCGAAATGCAAGCCAAAGCAGGAAGCAATTTAATGCAAGGAAAATTAAAGAAAAAGATTGAAGATTATCAAAATTCTTTAACTGAAATCCTTGCTGAAATTGAAGCCAAATTAGACTACCCAGAATATGAATATACTGATGATGAAACCTCAAATATTAAGTTGAAAATTGAAAATTTAATTAAAGAATTTTCCTCTTTGGTCAATGAAAGCAAAAGCGGACTCATGATTAAAAACGGAATAAAAGTTGCTATTGTTGGAGCTCCAAATGTTGGTAAATCAAGCCTTCTTAACGCACTCACAAAATCTGATAAAGCAATCGTTACAAACATTGCAGGAACAACTCGTGATATTGTTGAAGCAGAGTATGAATTTAATGGAATTATTTTCCGTTTGTTTGACACTGCCGGTATCCATGAAAGCAGTGATATTGTTGAGAAAATCGGAATAGATAAAGCACTAAAAACTCTTGATGATGCAGACCTTGTTTTGAAGGTTAGTTCGCCAGATGATATATGCCAAATCAATACCGATAAACCATATATTGATGTATTTAATAAAACTGATATTTTAAAAGAAAAACCCGATAAAAAATATTTTTATGTTAGCGCAACAACCAACGACAATATCGATAGTTTAAAACAAGAAATATTTAACAAAACTATAACCGGAAGTTTAAAATCTGATAAACTTTATTTAACAAACACTCGTCATATTGAGGCAATAAAACAAGCAAAACTTGCGCTTGAAAATGTTGTTGAAATCTTTGATTTTTCAACAATGGATATTATTTCAAGTGAAATAAAAACCGCTTGGAATTCTCTTGGAGAAGTTAGTGGGGTTACAAGCGATGAGGCTATTATAGATAAAATCTTTTCTAAGTTTTGTTTGGGGAAATAATAGAAATTTTAATTAAAATTTAGTGAGATTATTATGGAAAATTTTATAGAACATTACGATGCGATAGTTATTGGAAGCGGACACGCAGGAAGTGAAGCGTGCCTTGCTCTTTCACGTCTTGGAAAGAGAACTTTGTTAACCACATTAAATTTAGATAGCATTGCATTTTTAGCGTGTAATCCATCAATTGGAGGAACTGCAAAAGGGCAACTTGCAAGTGAAATTGATGCTCTTGGTGGCGAAATGGGGGTTAATGCAGATAAGTCACTTTTACAACTTAGAATGCTTAACTCTGGAAAGGGTCCAGCAGTTCAATCTCTTAGAGCACAAGTCGATAAAGTAACCTATCACACAGAGATGAAACACACAATTGAACGCCAAGAAAATCTTGATGTTTTACAATGTGAAGTTGCTGAAATTTTAGTTGAAAATAATAAGGTTGTTGGCATTAAAACAGGTATGGGAGAAGTGTTCTCATGTGATGCAATTGTTGTTGCAACAGGTGTCTATTTGAATGCAAAAATCATCATTGGAGATTACACAAAAAACACAGGACCAAACGGGTTTGAACCAAGTAATTTATTAACAAAATCTTTAATGGATTTAGGAATAGAAATTCGTCGTTTTAAAACAGGAACTCCTGCAAGAGTAGACGGAAAATCTATTGATTACTCTAGGTTTGAGATTCAGCCAGGAGACGATATTCAAACAAGCTTTTCATCGCTAAATAAAAAGGTGAAAAATAAACTCCCTTGCTATCTTGGTTACACCTCAACTGAAATGCACGAATGCATTAGAAACAACATTGATAAAGCGCCTTTATACTCAGGAAAAATTAACGGAATTGGTCCAAGATATTGCCCTAGTATTGAAGATAAAATTATGCGCTTCGCAGATAAGGAACGTCATCAACTTTTCTTAGAACCAGAAAGTGAAAACAGTGATGAAGTTTATGTTCAAGGAATTTCAAGCAGTATGCCAAGCGAAATTCAAAGAAAAATGTATAAGCTAATTCCTGGCTTTGAAAATATCAAAATAATGCGATTTGCTTATGCTATAGAATATGACTGTATCAACGCAACAGAACTTAAAAACAACCTTGAAAGCAAGCATATAAACGGCCTTTTCTTTGCTGGCCAAATCAATGGAACTAGCGGTTATGAAGAAGCTGCAGCGCAAGGAATTATGGCAGGAATTAATGCTCAAAAATATATTGATAACGAGCCTGCTTTTGTGTTAGGCAGAGACCAAGCATACATTGGTGTTTTAATCGATGATTTAACTACAAAAGACATTGTTGAACCTTATAGAATGATGACAAGTAGAGCAGAATATCGCCTTATTTTAAGACAAGATAATTGTGATTTGCGTCTTACAGAAATTGGAAGAAAAATAGGTCTTGTTGATGATAAACGTTATAAGATTTTTAATAAAAAATTAAAACAAATTGAAAGCGTTTATAATCAATTAAACACAATGTGTAATCCTTCAAAATTAACAACACTTTTCACTGAGAAAAACGAAAGTTTGCCTCACGGAGGATTAACCTTAAAAGATTGTATTAAACGAAATCGTATTACTATTTTCGATGTGAAATCTCACTTTAATTTATTTGATAATATTCCAAATAACATCTTGGAATACGTGAATACTGAAATTAAATATGAAGGTTACATAAAGAAAGAACTTGAACAAATTGAAAAACAAAAAAAGACAGATAATATAGCTTTGCCAGACATTGACTATTCGGAAATTAGCGGTCTTCGCCTTGAAGCAAGGCAAAAACTTAATAAATTTAAACCCGCAACAATCGGCTCTGCAAAACGTATTGATGGAGTTAGTCCAAGCGATATTAATGTTTTGTTAGTATTCTTAAAAATGAAAGGCTTAATTTAATCTCTTCCAATAAGAAAGTGCTATAAAAAATTTGACTTAAAATTTTATTTTTTTTATAATTAAAAGCGTATGTTACTAACTGATTACCAAAACTTAATTAATAAACATAGAGATGAGTTTGATACTTATTATCAAGAACTTGTTTCCTATAACGATAAAGTAAATTTAACAGCTATAACAGAGCGAAATGATGTGTTTACAAAGCATTTTTTAGATAGCATTTTATCAATTGATGCAATACCAGAAAACGCTACCGTTGTTGATGTTGGAACTGGAGCAGGATTTCCAAGTTTACCTTTAAAAATAGTGCGTCCAGACATTGATATAACAATGGTTGATAGCTTAAATAAACGTGTAGCTTTCTTAAATTTAATATGTAATAAATTAAAAATTAAATCTAATAATGTTCATGCTCGTGCTGAAGAATTTGCAAAAGAAAATCGTGAAAAATTTGATGTTGCAGTTGCTCGTGCTGTTGCCAAAATGAACACTCTTTTAGAATATCTTTTACCACTTGTTAAAGTTGGTGGAATTGTTATTGCCTATAAAGGAAGTAACCTTGCTGAAGAGTTTATGGATGCCGAAAACGCTCTTGAAGTTTTGGGTGGAAAAGTTTTAAAATCTATTCGTTTCGATCTTCCTAATAGTTATGGTGAAAGAAATATTGTTATTATAGAAAAAGTTAAAGAAACACCTAAAAAATACCCTAGAGATAAGAATCAACCAAAAACAAATCCTATAAAATAGATGATAAAAAAGATGCTTAATTAGCATCTTTTTTTTATTTAAACATTGATATCTTCATATGAGTTTTTAATTAAAGTTCTCATACCTTCAAGTTCACGTTTTTCTTTCTTAATTTCAGCAATTTTCATTTCTCTTAAATGAGGTATTTCATATATTGCTTGTTCATTATTTTTTTCTTGAATCATTCTTTCGATTAAAGAAATTTGATTCCTTTTTTCTTGTTGTTTTAGTTCTTTAAATTTATCCCAAATAAAATCTCTTAAATTTGAATAGTCTTTTAACAAGGCAGTCCAATCTCTTATTTCAAATCCACATAAACAATATAGTGTGTCATTATATTTACCTAAAGAGTAAACTTTAGTTTCTTCGCCATTTTTAACTTCAATCCAAAGTGAATTATCGTTTTTATTTAATAATACTTCCGCTTTGTTTTTAAAGTAATCTTCTAGAATAGAAACAACTATTTCTTTTCCAACTTCAAACATACGATTTAAAACACTTTTTGTACATTGAAAATAAACATCTCTACTTAAACCTTTATATGATTCAAATTGTTCAGGGATTATCTTACTATCAATTTCTTGAATTCTTAAAAATATTTTCTTTTCGTCTGCAAACTTAATAAGTTTTCTTCTCTCTTCAATTAAACTTTTAAACTCTTCGAATTTCATAAATTCTCCTTTAATAATCTATAAAAAGTATATCACAACATTTATTTTTGTCAATACCTCTTTCCTTATATAAATGCGCGCACGTACGCATACGTACATACGCGTGTATATACGCGCGCGTGCGCGCGTAAGAGAATTTTTTAAATAAAAAATATTCCTAAAATCAATAAACACTATTAAATTGCTGTAAATTTGTGTTTTTTAGGTTAAAACAATTAATTTTTTTAAGTTTTTTTATAATATTAAATAAAATTGACAACTTGTTTTTATTTTTATATAATGACAACATAATGAAAATAAATAACTTAGAACTTAATAACTTTAGAAACTACACTTACTCAAAAACAACTTTTAACGATGGCTTAAATTTTATTGTTGGCTCTAATGCTCAAGGTAAAACAAATATGCTTGAAAGTATTTATCTTCTTAGCGTTGGTAAAAGTCCAAAGAATAGTAAAGATAAACAGATTATTCGTTTTAATCAAAATAAAGCAAAAGTAGGTGTTAATTTTTCAACAGTTGCTGGAAATAAAACAATAGAAATGTATTTAGATAAATCAGATAAGAAATCTATAAAAATAAATAATTTAAATATATTAAAACTAACTGAACTTGTAGGAACTTTATCTGTTGTTTATTTCAGCCCAGACGAACTTAAACTTATTAAAGAAGTTCCAGAAGATAGAAGAAACTTTTTAGATGTTTCAATAAGCCAATTTGATAAAACTTATTTATATGATTTAATGAAGTATAATCGCATTCTAAAAATGAGAAATCAAATATTAAAAAGTTTAGATTCGGTTGAAACAAAACTTGAGCAATTAAAACTTTTTACTCCTCAACTAATTGATACGGCTGAAAGAATTATTAAAAAAAGATTGAATTTTATTGAAAATCTTAATAAAATCGCAAAAAACATTCATAAAACAATAACAATTGAAGAAAATTTAAATATTTCATATTCATATTATTTAAAAGAAAATTTATCTATTAAGGAAGACTTGGAAAAACAATTTAAAGAATCAATTCAAAAAGAGATTGATTTGGGTTACACTTCTATTGGTCCCCATAGAGATGATATTATTTTTAAAATTAATGATTTGGATTGTAAGAGCTATGCAAGTCAAGGTCAACAAAGAACTGTTGCTCTTGTTGTGAAATTATCTTTAATGGAAGTTATAAAAGAAGAAATTGGTGAATATCCAATTCTACTTCTTGATGATGTATTAAGTGAACTAGACGCTGGAAGGCAGGAACGTCTTTTAAATATGACAACGAAATACCAAACGTTTATTTCTTGCACTTCTATACCAAAAACTAATTTACCTTATAATAAAAAGGAAATTCAAAACGGAAAAGTTTTATAAGTGCCAGCAGGCACTTTTTTTATTTTTTGTTGTGGATAAACCCTTATGTGTAAAAGTGGATAACTTTAAATTTGTTTTTTTAATTAAAAAATTTCTCAACTTAATATTAAAACTTTTTTATTGTTTTTACTATTTTTTCTAAAATAAACCTGCAAAATCACTGCTTTTTAACCAAATTGGTTGAATTTTATTAAATTTTTAATATTGAAATTTAACTCTAAATAAAATTGTCGATTGAAAAGTTATCCACAATGCTATTGACTTATTCATCAAATTAATGTATAATAAAAATATTAAGAGGTGGGATTATGTTTTTACTTGACCAATGGAAAAAAGTTTTAAACAAACTTGAAAATGAAGTTACTGCTGTTACTTTCGATTTATGGATTAACACTTTAACTCCAATTCAATATGCAAACGATGAACTAATTATTTTAGCTCCAAGTGTAACTGCTAAAAACCAAGTTAAACAACCCGGCATTTTTGAAAAGATAACAAAATGTGTTCGCCTTGAATTCACTCCTTACACTTTTGTTAGAATTATGGAAAGTCAAGAATATGAAGCAAGCATTCGCAAACAAGAAAAAGAACTTGATAGCATAATGAAAGAACAACCAAATTTAAAATCAAAATTTAACAAAAAGTATACATTCGAAAATTTCGTTGTTGGTAAATCAAATCAAGTTGTTTGTGCCGCTATGCAAAGCGTTGCGCAAAACCCTGGTCAAAAATTTAATCCTTTATTCATTTATTCTGGAGTAGGTTTGGGAAAAACCCACTTACTTCACGCTGTTGGAAATTATTTAAACGAACACAGACCCGAACTTAACGTGTTGTATGTAACTTGTGAAAAGTTTACAAGTGACTATATTCAATCAATCAATAACAGCAAAGAACGTTCTAATCAAGAATTTAGAAATAAATATCGTAATGTTGATGTTTTAATGGTTGATGATATTCAAGCTATCAAAGGCAAAATTAGCACACAAGAAGAATTTTTCAATACTTACAATGAACTTTATCAAAACAATAAACAAATCATTATTGCTTCAGACCGACCACCAAAAGAAATGAGTGAGTTGGAAGAAAGACTTCGTTCTCGTTTCAGTTCTGGCTTAATTCAAGATATTCAAGAACCAGACTATGAAACAAAGGTTGCAATTATTAAAAAGAAATGTAGTCAAGAGGGTTATCTTGTTGATGAAGATGTTGTCGACTTTATTGCACACAAAACAGGAACAAACATTCGTGAAATGGAAGGAATTTTATCTAAGGTTGTTTTCTTTAGTGGACTTCTTGGCAAAACTCACACAACAATAGAAGATGCTTATGAAGCTTTAAAAGATTATGGCGAAACAGAAAGAACAGACTTAGATGCAGATAAAATCATAAACACTGTGTGTGATTTCTTTAAAGTTACTAGAGAAGAGCTTGTTGGTAAAAAGAAAAACAAAGAAATTGTTGAACCAAGACAATTGTGTATCTACTTAATCAATGAAATGTTAAATATTCCTCTAACAGCAATTGGAACATTGCTTGGAGGAAGAGATCATACAACTATTATGCACGCAAGAGATAAAATTGGTAACCAAGTTAAAGTTAATCCTCACATTAGAACTTTGGTTAACGATATAAAATCTAGACTTTTAAAATATTAAAGAAAAGGCGAGAATTTAAATCTCGTCTTTTTCTTCGTTTATTTTGGCAATTTAATAGAGTTTATTCAATGAGAGCATAACAAAAACGCATTTTTATTATGCTGAAAAACGATAAAAATCAAGTTGTCCACACCAAAATTAGAGATATCAACAACTCAATCCACTTAGTTACACACAAAATATGTGGATAAAAATTGTGCTGATTTTGTCGAATTTTATTACTTCTACCACTAGATATTGTTATTTTAAAAGTTGTCCACATTTCCACTTTGCCTAATTAAAAAAACACTACCAAAAAATAAAAAAATATATTAAATAAAAGCGCATATGTGCACTATGCGACTTAAATTTTTTAACTAAATCATTTGATAAAAATAATAATATTTATTAAATAATAATTTGATAAATAAAAAGAACTGAAAATGTGCGAAAAACTCTATAAAATACTATTTTTAAGCTAATTTGATAAATAAAAAAATCAAATAAAAATTAAAGATAAATTAAGAAATAAATTAATATATATATAATTATATATTTAAATATAAACAAAAAAACTGTGGATTTGTGGATAACTTTTAAGAAGTAAAAAACTATAAAATATTTCTTAAAAATCGAGTAAAAGATTTGACATATTTTAGAGCGTTTGGTAGTATAGTGTTGTATTATGATTTTGATGTAGGGGACAGAATCAAACAAGCTCATTTGCAGAATATTTGAGCAATTATTAAGAAAAATGAGGAGTTAAGAAAAATGAAATTTAGATGTGATGGACTAGAATTAAGCGAAGCTATAAGTGTTGTGTCTAAAGCTATTAGCAGTAAAACAACCAGTCAAATTCTAGAAGGAATTAAAATGGTTTGCGCTGAAGATAAACTTATTTTGTCCGCTACTGATTTAGAAATGAGTGTTGAAAAAACAATTAGAGCCGAAGTTTATAATGCTGGAGAAACAGTTGTTCCTGGTAGATTGTTTGGTGAATATATTAAAAAATTAACAAACGAACAAATTGAGTGTGAATTAAACGAAAAAAATCAACTAAGAATTGCTTATACTGATAGTGAAGGAACATTACAATGTATGGAAATCAGTGAGTTCCCTCAAATTAAAGAAGTTGAGAAGAATGATTTCTTTGAATTAAGCAAAGAAGATTTCAAGGCTTTAATAAACAACGTTTATTATGCTGTTGCTCAAGATGATAGTCGTCCTATTTTGAAGGGTATTTTAATTGAAACAACTGGCACAAATATTCGTGCTGTTGCTGTTGATGGTTGTCGTCTTTCTATCGCAAACAAAACTTTAGTTAACACAACTTCAGACTTTAGAATTATTGTTCCAGGAAAAAATATCTATGAAATTATGAAAATGATGGATAATGAAGGAACAATAAAAGTTTTTGTTCATTCAAATAACATTATGGTTGATCTTGGTGACACTATTGTTGTAAATCGTTTAATAGACGGACAATTTATCAACTATAAACAAATTGTTCCAAAGGATTTTTCAACTGTTGTAACAATCAACAAAGAACAACTTGAAGATGCTATTGATAGAGCTAGTGTTCTATCACGTATTGATAAAAATAACCTCGTAAAATTCGACATTAAAGAAAAGAACTTAATGTTAACATCAAATAGTGAAATTGGTAACACAAAAGAAAATATAACAGTTGGAGTTAAGGGTAATGACTTAAATATCTCTTTCAACTCAAAATATTTCAGCGATTGCTTAAG
This sequence comes from Candidatus Onthoplasma sp., assembly GCA_045120995.1. Taxonomy (GTDB): domain Bacteria; phylum Bacillota; class Clostridia; order Christensenellales; family UBA1242; genus Onthoplasma. The sequence goes on from JBGVFL010000063.1 coordinate 27,597, forward strand.
AGTTATTGATAACACATATGTTAAAATGAACCTTAATTCAGCAATTCAACCTTGCGTTATCACACCATGTGAAGGCGAAGATTTTGTGTTCTTAATTCTTCCTGTTAAGGCTCGTTAAACCACTATAAAATAGAAAGTTATCCACATTACAACTAAATTTGTGGATAACTTTTTTTGTTATTTATTTGCTATAAATTTTAGATTGTGATAATATGCATATAGCCAACAGGAATTAAAAATGTCGCAAAAGATTGGTGTCCTCACGAAACGAATGTTTCGAAGGGTAAAAGGAGTAAGCGAGCAAAGGTTTATATTTGCAGTCAGCAAACTAGCAATAGCGAGACTTGCGACGTATGGAGAGTTGTTGGAGTGGTTTAACCCTAAAAATTATCAAGTAATTTTCAGGGGACCCGAATTTTGTTCAACCACTCAGCAGTTTAATATTATAATTTGGAGAGTTGTCGGAGTGGTTGAACGTGTCGCTCTCGAAAAGCGATAAGGTGAAAGCCTTCGGGGGTTCGAATCCCCCACTTTCCGCCAGAAAAACAGAGGAGGAAAAATGAAACAAAACTTAACATTAAACGAACAAAAAATTCTTGCATCAAAAATTTTAAAGGTTGATATTAGTATTATTGAAAAGGTGGGTTTTGTTTTTCCTGATTCTGAAGTGTTGGTTGTTACAATTTCAAATGAAGGAACAGAAATTCCCCTAAACTATAAAGGTGGAGCAACAACTTTAATTGTGGATAAAAAAGGAGAATTTCTTTTATATTCAGGATCAAGATTATCTATATCTCAATTGTTT
>JBGVFL010000064.1:0-2600 GCA_045120995.1 Candidatus Onthoplasma sp.
CAACAGCAGGTTCAACTGCTTTTGGTTCAACAACAACTTCTGGTTTTTGACTTATTGCTTTTGCTTGTTCTAAAATGAGAGAGCTCTCTTTTTCTTTAACTGAACGAGTTAATGTGCTCATTTCAACTTTTAGATTGTAAAACTTTTCTGCAAGCCCAATAATTTGTTTATCTCTCACCATTGCTTGCAATTGTTTTATTGCTCTATTAAATTCTTTGTTTTGTGTAGTGTTAGCCAATATTAATTATCTCCTTATTGTTTATAATCGCTTTGCTTAAATTTTCATCAGTTAAACCGACGATTTTAACTTCACTGTTTTTAATTAGTTCACTCAATTGAACTTTTGAAGTTATTAATTCACATTTATGTTTTTTTGCTAGGTTCTCTGCTAAATTTTTCAAATTTTCACTTGCTGTATTGTCAACTATAATTAAGGACAACTGTTTTGTTGTTGTTTTTAGCCCTGTTTGACCTGTTATGCAATTATTTGATTTTATTGCAAAACCTAAATAACTAATTATTTTGTTCATATTCTCCTAACTTTTCGTAAATTTGAACATCAATATTTGTTTTAAAAGCCTTGTTTAAAAGCTTCTTTTTAATTGTTAATTCAATACACTTTTTATTGGAACAAACATATGCGCCCCTGCCACCAAGAGTGTTTTTATCATCAATTAAATAATTATCATTAATTCGTGCTATTCTTAACATTTCATTTTGTTGCTTATTCTCTCTGCAAGCAACACATCTTCTTTCTTGTTTAATATGCACAATTTTCTCCTATTAATCTATATCATCAAAGAAGTCATCATCTAATATGATGCTTGCACTTGTTGTGCTTAAAACATCATTTGATTTGTTTTGTTCAACAGCATTAGTTGCTTTAACATCTATTTTATATCCTGTTAATTTTGCTGCTAGGCGAACATTGTGACCACCTTTACCAATAGCAAGTGATAGTTTGCTTTCTGGAACTAAAACATTTGCAACTCCAGCAGCAGTGTCAACTGTGATTTCACTTACTTCAGCTGGACTTAAAGCTGCAACAATATAATCTGCAGGATTTTCGCTATAGTTAATAATGTCTATCTTTTCGCCATTTAATTCATTGATTACGCTATTAATTCTTGCGCCTTTGTTACCAATGCAAGCACCAACAGCATCTAAATTTTGAAGTGTTGTTGAAACAGCAATCTTAGTACGCAATCCAGCTTCTCTAACAAGGCCAACAATTGAAACTTCACCATTATTAAGTTCTGGAACTTCCATTTCTAATAACATTTTAACAAAGTTAGGGTGAGTTCTAGTTACTTGAACAACTGTTCCACGGAAGTCATCTCTTATATGACGAACATAAACCTTAACTCTATCACCTGGTTTAAGTTTATCTGTTGGAAGCATATCACGCTTTGTTAACAAACCTTCTAATGTTGTTCCACCAATTTCAAGGTAAACATTGTCAACATCAAGTCTTTTAACATTAGCAACAATAATTTTGCCTTCTTTTTCTGCAATGTCTTTATAAATTGATTGTTTTTCAATTTCTTTAATTTTTTGAGTTATAACTTGTTTTGCAGTTTGAACGGCAATTCTATTGAATTCCTTAGTTGATTCTTCTTGCATAACCATATCGCCAAGTTTATAAGCGTGTTTGATTTGTTTTGCATCTTCTAAACTAATTTCTTTTTCTTCATCTTCAACGGTTTCAACCACTGTTCTATAAGAATAAACTTTAATTGTGTGTTTTTCAGGATTAAGTTTAACTTGCGCATTTTTTGCCATTCCACTATTCTTTTTATATGCAGCAGTTAATGCTTGTTCAAGAGCTGAAATGAAAACTTCTTCATTAATACCCTTTTCTGTTTCTAAATCTTTTAATGCTTCGAAAAAATCTTTATTAATCATCTTTGTTTTTTATCTCCTTATTATTAAAACTCAATATATGGTGTAATATATGCTATTTCTTTTAGGTTTATTTTAATGTTTTGATTTTCAACTTCTAAAATAACATCATCTTCTGTTTTTTGCTTCAAAATTGCAACAAATTCTTTTCTATCATCAATTTTGCGATACAATTTAACATTAACCTTTTGGTCTTGATATTTTTTAAATTGCCAATCATACTTCAATGGTTTATCTAGCCCATATGAAGAAATGTCTAGATAATATGGTTCATCGTTTGTTGGATTTAACTCTTCAAGAGGCTCATCAATTAATCTGCTCACTGCCACGCAATCATCAACAGAAACTCCGCCATCTTTTTCGATATAAATTGTTAAATGCATTCCATCTTGTTTTTTTGCGTATTCCACTTCAAGAAGTTGAATATCTCCTTGAAAAAGTGTTTTAATGTTTTCGTAAACTAAATCAGCAATTTTCATTTTTTCTCCTTTAATTTAGGTTAAAATCCCCTTATAAAATAATTAGGAGTGGCGCCGGCCACTCCTAGTTGTTATTTGCATTATAACATAGTTTATTTAATAAATCAATAGTTTTTATAATATTTATATAAAATATTAGGCTATATTCATTAATTTTATGAATGCTTTTGCTGTTGCTGTTGCATCATGTATTGCCCTGTGAGCATTTTCAAGAGAAAT
>JBGVFL010000065.1:0-13577 GCA_045120995.1 Candidatus Onthoplasma sp.
TGGAGCAACCGGCTGTTAACCGGTAGGCTACAGGTTCGAGCCCTGTTCGGGGCGCCAAGAGAGACTTAAGGATTACCTTAAGTCTTTTTTCATTTCATACAAGAAATGAGGATTTTTTAATTCAAATGTTGAATGTTCGTAATTTTTGTGATATAATATAGATTATAAGGAAGATAATATGAAAAGTAATAGTCCATATAAAGACTTATCAATTGAAAAAAGAATTGCAAGAATATTGCAAGATGAAGAATTTAGACAACATTGTATAAAATGTAAACAGGAAAACTCTCAATTTGAAGAAGAATTCGCAATTGCGGAAAAAATTGCAATGATTGATATTTCCAATATTAAATTTGACGAAAAGCTTTTATATCTTCAACAAAGATTTTCACTTAAAGAAATTAAAGAATATTTAATAGGATTTTATGAGCATTTGGATAATCTTTCCAGTAATGATAATAGCTTAATAAATGTTGTTAAAGAAAATTTTAAATATGTTACAACTGATTGCCATGGAGATGAACTAGCTCGTTCATATTGTTTAAGTTCGGTTGATAAAAATGGTAAAGAACATAGAGAAATATTTATAAATCCCGAAGGAAGAATTGGAGATATTTCAACAGCTATACACGAAACAGGACACTCTTTAAGCCAAACATTTATTAAATGTAAAGCACCAAAAGATAGAAATATGAGTGAGATTATACCTGTTATTCTTGATGCTATATCTAATTACTATTTATCTCAAAACATTCCATCTTTAGAATCCAACTTTAACGCAAATGCAATTCATACCCAAATTCAGAATGTTATAAAAGCTAGAGAAGTTTTATTAGATGGTTTGGTTATTAAATTGATGTTAAATGAAATAACCTTAGATGAAGTTAAATCAAAATTTGGTAACCTCTTCTTACGAAATACAAATATACTTAAAAGATGTTTAGAAAATATTGAAACTTACAATTTTACTAATATGTATGAAAAAAGATATCTTATTCCGCAAGCCGTTGCTTTAAAAATGTTGGATTTATATAGAACAAATCCTGAAAAAGCTGTTGAAATATTTAAAGAAATTCTTCAAAATGACACAAATTGGACGATTGAAGAAACTCTTAAACATTTAGGAATTGATTCAAAACAATCTCTAATTGATAACTATGTAGAAAATTATGAAACAAGAATGGATAGTTTGTTGAAACAACAAGATTTATTGGTTTAAATTTTATCATTTTCTGTAAAATTAAGACCTGACAATTTAATAAGTTTTCAAATGTAAATTTTGTAAGTAAATTCCACTTAAAATAATGGCTGACACGGGCTGAGGCGGATAAAAAACGGAACCCGCTCGGGGAGCCAAATCATATCTCATCTGTATGATGAGATATTTTTATTTTCAAAAGACCAAACAAATTTTATATCTATTATTGATTTTTTAAATATGGTGTGATATAATTTAACTAAGAGAGGTGTTTATGGTTCAAATTATTTCTAATTCTTTTAAGGAAATTAAAATCAACAAGTTGGGTTTTTTGAATCTTAGAGATATCTACATTATTTATTCGGGTAAATATATTTCTTTGGATAAAGTTGAAGTAATAGTTAAAGCAGATAAAATTGACGATAAAAAAATTATTAAAGAGTCAAGAAAACTAAAAAACACAACAGATTTGAAGTCTAATTATTCAAATTTATGTTTCCGTGATGAAAGTGGAATTTATACTGAAATCCTTGAAAAACCAAAATTATTTTATAAAGGATTCACTGTTCCTTCAACTTACGAATCTACAAGCATCAATACAACCGGGGCTAAAGATGCGGAAACTGTGCCTTATGGTTTAAAAAGAAAATTAAAAGTTGAAGCACAAGAACCTAAATCAGATATTGATGGATATTTATATGTTAAAGTAAAAGATAGCTTTGTTTTTATTAAAAAAGATGAAATTTATTATTTTAAAGGAACAGAAAAGAAAACATATCTTGAAGCTGTCGCTGAAGGTGAAAATTTGGAAACCTTATCTTTCTTTGATAGTGAAAACAATGAAATTACAGCAATCTATACAGAACATCAATATAATTTCACTCAAATAGTTGCAAGAGAAAAAATCAATTTAAAAAATAACACTAGAGTTTTATATACAATTGATGAAGATGGTGAAGAAGTTGAACAAGATTCAGTTAAAATTTCACTAGGGTATAGCGAACAAACATACAAAAGAATTCAAGAATATGATGAAACAAGACCAGGTAAAAAGAAAAGTTCAGGACAAATTACTACCGTAAACTATAGGTCAGTTGTTGTTGATGAAAGTTCTAAAAATAATAGCAATTTATATGTTTCGTTAACTGTTAAAAATGCTTTAAATTCTAGAGCTGTTATGGTGCAACTTGCTGATTTAGTTGACGAAAATAATAAGGCAATAGCAGACTTATCTTTAATGGTTGGTAAAAGAGTTAACATTAAAAAAGATGGTTTTGTTGTTGCGACAAGTGAACCATTGACATACGAACAAGCAAATCTTCGTTTTGACACAGTTAAAATCTATCAAGAATATGATAATGCACCAGATGAAACTTCTTGTTTAAGACTTGAAGATGGTGAATATATCAACGAACTTAGTGCAATTCAACCAATTTCATTTAAGGTTGCTAAGGACGAAATAGACTCTTATTTGGTTGAACAAACAATAGGTGATAAAAAACGATTTGTTGTTGTATCTGCAGATTATTTTGAAAAACATTCAAATTCAAAAGGTTTAAACAACAAGAAGGCTATACCTCTTGTAAGATGTGATATGCACGATAAAGACTGCTCTGTTATTCAAACAACGTCTAATGAACAATCAATTGAAGAATGTGCTATTGTTGGCGATATTAAGTTAGATGGAGAACTTTTAACAAAATCCAGCAAAACAAAACAACAATTATTTGAAATATTCAAAGAAGATTATTCAAATAAAAAATATAAAATAACTGAAGTTGTGCATAATGGTAAATTTAGAAAGATTCAAGAGAAAAGCAAAAGATATCAATATACTGATGAACATATTTATGCTGACTACGCAGAAGAATTGACAGAATATCAAGCATTAAATTCTAAAAATATTAAAATAGAAAATGGTAAAATAGTTGGTGGATCTAAGTTTAAGATTGGAGAAGGAATTAAATCTGACTTTAAAAAATGGCATAAGTTTTTAGTGAGAGGATTACCTATTGCTGCTGCGGCTGGTATATTTGCACCTGTTGTTGGTGTTGTTGCTGGGGCTATTTATGGTGTTGGAATGATTCTTGCAATTCCTGGAATTCCAATTGTTAATACTATACGTGGAATTGTTAAAAACATTTCTAAAAAATATACAAACAAAGTTGAGTTTAATAGAAACAAAGAAGTTGAAAATATAAATGAGCAAATTGCATCGTTAACAGAATCTCATTCTAAAATGGATCAAAAACAATTTGATGATGTTTATTCGAAATTGATGGCAAGAATATCAACTCTTTCTCAAACAACAGAAATATCTTATTTAAATGTTGAGAATGGCTCTGCGCAAGTTGATTCTAACAATATCGCTCTTGCTGATAAATATGTTAAAGAATATAAAAAGACTAAAAAGAAACTAGATTTTTACGAATTAAGAGTTGCTCAATATAAGGCAATTGGTAAAAATGTTCCAGAAAAACTTCAACAAGAATATGATAGCCTAAAAGAAAAAATGGACACTTTAACTAATGGTAGATTTGGCATTTCTTATGATCAAGATTCTAGAATGGAAGCTCTTCAATTTAGGGCAAGTTCTTTAAGCGCTTATCACAAATTAACAACACTAGAAGGTGAAAAATTACAAGAATTCTTAGATGAGATGAAACTTGGTGCAAGCTTTGATGTTAGCAGAATTACTTATGATGCTAAAAAAGGAATTATGTTAGATAGAATTCCAGTTATGGCAACAGAGAAAGAACAAAGAAAAGCTTTCAAGAAAGATAACAACAGAAAAGAATTATGGTTGGAAGTAAGAGAAAAAATCGTTGTTGCTTGCAAAAAATTCGAAGTTGTTGAATTAAAAGAACCTCTATATAACGAGCAAAAAACTTTTGAAGAAGAAGTTGTTGTTACTGAAGAAAATACAAAAGAAAATGAAAATGGAAAAGAATTAGAAAACGACAACAATAAGAAAAAAGGCGCTCAACATATGTATGATGCAAAAATTGTTAGTGAAGATAGTTTAGTTGAGTTATTAAAGGCAAGACCAGAAAGCAAAAAAAGACAAACTTTGATTGCTGAAATAGAAAAAAGAGCAGGTGTGAAAATTTCTGAAGAAGATATTATTGCAACAATCAATAGAATTGACACGAAACACAATCCTACTAAAGGCGAAAGAAAGTCTGCAACTGCAGGAGCTCAAACTTTGAAAAACAAAAATATATATAATATTTTAGTTTATGGTCAACAATATTTAACAGAATATGCTCAAGCTATAAAGCAACGTACAGCAAAACCAGCTGAACATACTCTATAAATCTATTGACAAATTTAAAAAATTTGAGTATTATAAAAGTAATCCTATAAGCAAAGTGGCGATTTGCTTGGAAACGTTAAAATGACGTTCGCGAATCTCGGCGTAAAAGAGTTAATAAAGGTGGGTATATCCAATTAGGGTGGAACCGCGGTTGAAAGAGCAATCGTCCCTAGTCTGTGAATTTTTACACAGATTAGGGATTTTTCTTTGTGTAAAATTCAAAAAACTCATAAAAAAGGAGATTTAAAAATATCGAAACAAGTTCGATATAAAACTCATTTTTAGCTTGCTGAAATGCAAGCATTTATCAATCAAAAAGGAGAATATTATGGGTAATTTTGATAAAATTGTAAATTTATGTAAGAACAGGGGATTTATTTTCCCAGGAAGTGAGATTTATGATGGTCTTGCAAACACTTGGGATTATGGTCCTGTTGGTGTTGAACTTAAGAATAATATTAAGCGTGCTTGGTGGAAAAAATTCGTGCAAGAAAGTCACAATTCTTTTGGTGTTGATGCCGATATTTTTATGAATTCTAAAGTGTGGGACGCAAGCGGTCACACTGCATCATTTAGCGATCCTAAAATGGATTGTAAGAGTTGTAAAACTCGTCACAGAGCAGATAATTTAATTGAAGCACACAGCAAGAAAACTGTTAATCCAGACACTATGACAAATGAAGAAATGGAACAATACATTGCTGAACATAAAGTTGCTTGCCCTAAATGCGGAAAGAGCGATTGGACTAATATTAGAAATTTCAATCTTATGTTCTCAACTCAACGTGGTGTAACAGATGAAGGTCAAAACCTTATTTATCTTCGTCCTGAAACTGCGCAAGGGGAATTTGTTAACTTCTTAAATGTTCAAAGAAGTATGAGAGCAAAAGTTCCATTTGGTATTGCTCAAATAGGTAAGGCATTTAGAAATGAAGTAACACCAGGTAACTTCACATTTAGAACAATTGAATTTGAACAAATGGAACATCAATGGTTCTGTAAAGCAGACACTAGTATGGATTTCTATAGTCAATATAAGAAAAAAGCAATGGATTTCTTGCTTTCAATTGGCTTTAATGAAAACAATCTTAGATTCCACGACCATGATAAACTTGCGCACTATGCTAAAGCAGCTTGCGATATTCAATATCAATATCCAATCGGTTGGGAAGAATTAAATGGTATTCACCATAGAGGAGATTGGGATTTAAGCCGTCACCAAGAATTTAGTGGAAAGAGTATGCTTTATCTTGACCCTTACACAAATGAAAAATATATTCCAAACGTTATTGAATATTCAATCGGTGCTGACCGTTTAACTCTTGCTGTTCTTTGTGAAGCGTATGATGAAGAAACTTTAGAAGGTGGCGACACTCGTGTTGTTATGCACTTCCACCCAGCAGTTGCTCCTTATAAGGTTGCGGTTCTTCCACTTCAAAAGAATTTAAGTGAAAAAGCAATGGAAGTTTATCAAACATTAGCGAAACACTTTATGGTGACTTATGATGAAGCAGGTTCAATTGGTAAACGTTATCGTCGTCAAGATGAAATTGGAACACCAATGTGCGTTACAATTGACTTTGATACTTTAGAAAATAACACGGTTACAATTCGTGACCGTGACACTATGGAACAAATTCGTTTATCTGTTGACGAACTTGTTAATTACGTGAATGAAAAAATTGCTTACTAATTAAAAAATCCGCATTAATTTGCGGATTTTTTTCACAAGGCTTACAGCAATAGGATATATTGACTTTTTCGCTTAAACCGGCTCTCAACCCTTTAATTGCATTCCTCACCTTGAGAACCTAACAATAATCTTCGTCAAGAGTTTGCTAAGTTGATTTTATTATAAATATACTATAGTAGTTTGTCAAGTATAAATTTATTTTTTATGACATAATATTTTTAATGGAATTGGAAAAAATTTTAGCTATATTTTCTGAAAGATTGCAAGATTTAATACGAAGTAGGAAGTTGAACGAAAAGGAATTTGCAGAACAAATTGGTATTCCGCAAGCTACTGTAAATAGTTGGACAACAAAGCGCAGAACTGCTGGTATTGATAAACTTTATAAAATTGCAATATTTTTTGGTGTAACAACTGATTATTTATTAGGTTTAGAAGATTAAAAAATCCGCATTAATTTGCGGATTTTTTTTACTGTTTAAAGCAAATCTAATTCTGTTTCGAAATAATTTTCAGGAAGAAACTGCATTGCTTTTTTAGCAGATTCACTAAATATTTCTATTTGTTGTTGAGCTTTAGTTTTTTCTTGTTTTGAATAGCGTTCAATTTTTTTATTTGTTTCACAATCTATATTATGAATATTATCAACGCTCCAATTAAATAGTTCTTCAGCATAAACATTTTTATATTTCTTTAACAAGAAAGCTTGCCATTCTTGAGACATAACTCTATCAATTTTTATTATTGACTTGTTTTTTGAAATGTTTAAATCTTCAATGAAAGTTTCAAATGAAAAATTGTTTATAAGCATATCAACAAAAACAATAACATTATCTTCTGTTATAAATTCTAAAGCAACGGGTGAATGCTGTGAATTGTTGAAATCATCAATTGTTGCATAAACTTTATCATCATTTTGATAATCTAAAATATAACCAGACCATTCTAAATAATTATGTTGAGCTAAAAATTCTTTAATATCTTCAATAGTGAAAATTGATTTTTTCATATTGCCTCCGTGTGTGGTAATTATATCATAAATTCATAATTTGTCAATAAAAAAAATCCGCTATGCGGATTTCTTTTATTTAACGTTAACACTGGCAACAATGTCAACGCTAACTTCTTTAATAAATTGAATTGTGATTTTATATTCTCCAACAGCTTTAATTGATGGAAAATCTTTTATTTGATTTTTTTCTAATTTAACATTATCGGCATTAAGAGCATTTAAAATTTCAGTTTTTGTTATTGAACCGAAAGCTTTGCCATTTGCTCCCACATTAAGAATAAAATTATATTTTTTATTTCTTATTCTATTTGCAATTTCTTGATAGCTTTTAACTAATTCTCCGTGGTGGAAAGCTTTTGCTTCCACTTGACCTTTATGGTCGTTAAGATTAGATTTATTGGCTTCTTTTGCTATTCCTTGTTTTATTAAAACGTTCATAGCATAGTTAGGGTTAACATCAACAATTTCGCCGGCTTTGCCTTTTCCTTTAAGGTCTTTAATTAAAATAACTTTCATATATGTCCTTTTAAAAACTTAAATTATAGTTTAAATCGTCATCAAATTCATCTTCATCTTCGAGTGGCATTAAATGGTTATACTTTTTAGTGAAATCTAAGAAACCTTTCATTAATTTTTCATTGTTTAAATTACTCATATTTGCAATTTCAAAATTAGAATTAAGGTTTTCAGTAATGGAATTTAAAATCATCATTTCTTTTTCATAGTTTCTGAATTTATAACCTTTTTGTTTCATTGCAGCAATAACCTCTTCCAAATATACAGTTTTGCATATAATAAAATAAAGGTTGTCTGTATAAACTTCTGGTTTTATTTCGAAGTTGTTTAATCTAGTATTTAGTCTTTCTAGTTCACTGGCGATATTATAAATATCTTGAGAAATATTAAAAGCGTCTTTTGAAAATTTATTCATATGTACCTCACTAATTTTATTATATAACATTTATGGCTTTTGTCAAGTTTAATTATGTTATTTAAATCGTATAAATTTAAAATTTCAGGGTAAAACTAAGATATGGATGTTGTATGTAGAAAATATAGTTGTATTTATAACGATAGAGCAAAATGTGAAAGAAAACATTTGATGGTGAACGGAAGTTCTAATTGTGATGACATAAAAGTTGATAATACTGAAGTGGTTGAAGATGTTTCTCGAGATATGTTTTCTCACGAACCAGATATTGCTCCTTATCACCATTGTAGAACGATGTTTATAGAGTGTAAAACAAGTGAATGCATTTTTAATAAACAAGGTGAATGTTATTCTAACGGGGTTTTTATTGGAAGCGAAAAATTTAATGCTCCTTGCAATAGTTTTGTTCCTAGATAAGTTGACAATTCAATTATTTAGTGATAATATAAACATATGAAAATAAATTCTTTGGCATTACTATTACGCTAAAGTGCCTATAAATTAGGCACAGTGTTTTGGTTGTGCTTTGAAAATGTTTGACAGCACAACCGCTGTCAATTTTTTATTATCTGAGGAGATATTATGCAAGAATATAATTTTAGAGAAGTTGAAAAGAAATGGCAAGAAAAGTGGGAAAAAGAGAAAGCATTCGCTGCTGTTGATTTTCACCCAACAAAACCCAAATACTATATGCTTTATGAATTTCCAAATGTTAGCGGAAATCTTCATATGGGTCATTTAAAGGGGACTGTTCCAAGTGATGCAATGGCCAGATATAAAAGATTTTGCGGTTACAATGTTTTGTTTCCAATAGGTGGAGATGCTTTTGGTCTTCCTGCTGAAAATGCTGCAATAAAATATGGAACAAATCCAAGAAAATTTGTGGCTGATGGTTTTAAGAAAATAACAGACCAATTTTCAATGTTGGGTTTATCTTTTGATAAAGACCGTTCATTCTGCACAAGTGATGAAAGTTATTACAAATGGACACAATGGATTTTTATGCAACTCTATAAACACGGAAAAGCTTACAAGCAATATGGAACTGTAAATTTCTGTCCTAACTGTAAAACTGTTTTGTCTAATGAAGACAGCCAAGGTGGAAGATGTGATAGATGTAATGGCTTAGTAGAGCAAGTTGAACGCTCCGTTTGGTTCTTGAAAATGAAAGAGTATTCTGATAGGCTTTTAGGTAATGTTGATAGAATTCAAATGAACGAAAATCTTAAGGAACAACAAAGAAACTGGATTGGAAAAAGTGAAGGAATGCAGGTTGAATTTACCCTTGTTGATAGTGAAGATAAAGAACTTGGTAAAGTTGAAATCTACACAACTTGCGTTGAAACAATTTATGGCGTTACCTACTTAGTTATGGCTCCAGAAAATCATTTGTTGGATCAATATGTTTCTTCAATTAAAAATATGGAGGACATTGAAGAATATAGAAGAAAAACAGCTTTAAGAACTGAGTTTGACAGAATGAGTGACACAAAATCTAAAACTGGTTGTGAGGTTAAAGGTTTGTTTGCAATTAATCCTTTAACAAACGCTAAAGTTCCAGTTTATCTTGCTGATTTTGTTTTAGCAAACTATGGAACAGGTGCCGTAATGGCGGTTCCAACTCATGACCAAAGAGACTATGACTTTGCAAAGGCTTTTAACATTCCAATGATTCAAGTTATTGAAGGTGATGTTAGCGAAAAGGCTGTTGAAAAATTTGAATATATTCCGCTTGATAGCAAACTTTTAAACTCTGCAGAATTTTCAGGAATGAGAATAAGCGAAGCAAAGCCAAAAATGTGCGAAAAAATAATCAACATGGGTGTTGGTTATAAACAAGTAAATTACAAAATGAAAGATTGGCCATTTAATCGTCAAAGATTCTGGGGAGAACCATTCCCAATAGTTTATTGTGATAAATGTGGAACAGTTTGCTTGGAAGAAAAAGATTTGCCAGTAACTCTTCCAGAAACAGATGATTATATGCCAAATGAAACAGGGGATTCTCCATTATCTAAAATTGAAAGCTGGGTAAATTGCACTTGTCCAAAATGTGGTGGAAAGGCTCGCCGTGAAACCGACACAATGCCAAACTGGGCTGGTTCAAGTTGGTATTGGATTCGTTATTGCGATCCTCATAATGATAAAGCTATTGCTGACTATGATAAGCTTAAATATTGGGGAAGTGTTGACTGCTACACCGGTGGAACAGAGCATATTACACGTCACGTTTTATATGCTTTCTTCTGGCAAAACTTCTTATATGAAATTGGTGCTGTTCCAACTCGTGATCCATTTATTAGAAAAATGGGAAGTGGATTGATTTTAGATGACCAAGGAAAGAAATTGAGTAAGAGTAGTGCCAATGGGGTTCCAGCAATTGATGTTTTGAATCAATATGGTGCTGATATTACTCGTCTTCACGTACATTTCTTGGGTGGTTATGAGGATAATACTCCTTGGACATTTGATGGAGTTAATGGAATTATGAACTTCATTAATCGTGTTTGGAGTTTGCAAGATATTGTTAAAGGTGAAGAAGTAAGTAAAGAGCATATTTACGAACTAAACAGAACAATTAAAAAGATTGGTGAAGATTTAGAAGATTTAAAACTCAACACTGTTATTTCATCTCTTATGATTTTCTTAAAGAAAGTTAAAGAAGATGGTTTCATAACAAAAGAAGAGTTGCGTCAATTCTTGGTTTTGATGAATCCTGTTGCGCCTCACATTACAAGTGAAATGTATGAAATTGTATTTGGTGGTGACATTATTAATGAAACTTGGCCAAAATATGATGAAAAATATTTAGTTGAAGATGAGGTTGAAGTTCCTGTTCAAGTTAATGGAAAACTACGTGCTAAAGTGAAAGTATCTAGAACTGCAACAGAAGATGAAATTAAAGAAAAAGCGCTAGCAGAAGTTAAAGATTATATTGCTAGTGGAGTTAAAAAGATAATTTATATTCCTGGAAGAATATTTAATATTGTTGTTTAATAATATTTAAAATTGACAGGATTTTGGATTTTTATTATAATTATTACATTATGGAGGAACAAATGTTTAACAAACAAGACACAATCAAGTTTTTGTTAAAAGGTGCAGATAATATTGATAGAGAAGCTCTTGAGCAAAAAGTTGAAGAGGTTTACAAAGAAGGTCGATTCTTAAATATTAAATTTGGTATGGATCCATCTGCTCCAGACATTCACTTGGGTCATGCTGTTGCATTAAGAAAAATTAGACAGTTGCAAAATTTAGGACATCATGCATCAATTATTATAGGTGACTTTACAGGTATGATTGGTGATCCGTCAGGTAAATCAAAAACTAGAAATCAATTGTCAAAAGAGCAAGTAAGAGAAAATGCTATAACATATGTTGATCAAATTTTTAAGATTATTGATAAGAATAAAACAACAGTATTATATAATGGCGATTGGTATGCTGAAATGACATTCCCTGAAATTATTGGTTTGTGTAGCAAGGCTACTGTTGCAAGAATTTTGGAAAGAGATGATTTTGCAAGAAGATATAAAAATCAAACTCCAATTGCAGTTCATGAATTTTTCTATCCTTTAATGCAAGCATATGATTCAGTTGTTTGTAAGGCAGATATTGAAATGGGTGGAACAGACCAAACATTTAATATTATGCTTGGAAGAAACATTCAAAAAGATTATGGTGTTAATCCACAAGTGCCATTATTTGTTCCATTGTTGGAAGGAATTGATGGTGTGGAAAAAATGAGTAAATCATTGGGCAACTACATTGGTATCAATGAAGAAGCAAAAGTTATTTATGAAAAGACAATGAAAATTCCTGATTCATTGATTATTAGATATTACACTTTAACAACAGATGTTCATCCTGACAGGATTCAAGAAATTGAAAACCAATTGAATAATGGGGCAAATCCACGAGATATTAAAATGGGACTTGCAAGAGAATTGGTGGAATTATATCATGGAAAAGATGCTGTTGAAGGAGCAGAAACATATTTTATTGGAACATATCAAAAAAATGTTGTTACAGAACAAACACCAAAATTAAATTGTGGACCTGAATTTCTCAATGAGAATGGTGAAATTAATTTAATTGACTTGTTGTTTAGTTCTAATAAATATAAATCAAAAGGTGAAATTAGAAGACTTATTATGGGTGGAGCTGTTAAAGTTAATAACGAAAGAGTTTCTGATTTAACTTATAAGTTGTCAGGAAACGAAATGGTAATCCAAGTTGGTAAAGGAACGCTATTTGATGTTATCTTAAAATAAATGTTATTGAATATAAAAAGATTTGCATATAAATAATGCAAATTTTTTTGTGTTTAAATGAATGATGATTAATATATAACATATTAAAAAAATAAAAAAGTTCGAACAGCCATTAGTTCGAACTTGCAAGTTTATTGGCGGGACGGTGGCGATTCGTACACTCGCCAAATCAAATAAATATATAGATTAAACCTGTGTGCAGATGCAGTTTTGATTTGTAGGAAAAATTGAAAATCACCGTAAATAAATTTATGTTTCTAATTTGTCTTTTGCAATTCTATAAACAATATTTGTTCTTGAAACATCTTTTTTTTCATTCCAACAAATAACATCGCTACCCCAGCCATATTGTTTTGTGTAATATGCTCCGTTTTCAATTAAAAACACTATAATTTCCCAATATTTTGGCAAATTTGGGGTTAAGTTCTCTAATACGTTATTTAATTGTTCTTGTAATGTTTCATTAGAGATGTCAATACCTTCTGAAAGTGGATTTATTGGATTTTTACAAAAATATTTTTTCTCTTTCATTTTAGAAAGAGTTTTTTTGAAGATTTCTAGACTGTTACAATCTACTAAATCTTTAATTTCAATGGTGTCACTATTAAATCTTTTTAAAATATCATACAAACCAAATTTTGCCAATTTTGATGAATTATATTTATATTTTTTAATATCATTTAAATTGTTATCAAAAGAAACTTTGTTACAATATTCTCCACCTCTGACACCCGAAGATTTTACCATCTGAACAGGTAAAGAAGTTAAATCAAAAATTCCACAACTAGAAAAATCTTTTTTATTGTAATCAAAGACTGGTAAATATTCTTTTTTAAAAGGTAATCCGTCATTATAAATTTTTTGTTTACAAGTAAAAATTATTGTTTCTATATTATTTCTAAACTGAGAAGTTTGAATATAATTATCAATTAAAGATTTTATATCATTATTTAGCTTTTCATATCCTTCATTAAAAACAAAGTATGAATTAGGAATGTTAAATAATCCGCAAATTAATTTTGCATTTGATAAATTTATTTCTCTATCTTCATTTTCCCATGCAGAAATTGTTTTATCACTTAAATTTAATTTTACTCCTAGTTCTTCTTGGGATAAATTATTTATTTCCCTAAGCATTTTTAATTTTTGT